>LSCC01000025.1 GCA_001577215.1 Fidelibacterota bacterium TCS52 | reverse complement strand
TTATTGAATTACCGGGCGGTGATCCTGATGGTTTGGAATTTGACAAAAAAGGGAATTTATATGTTGCTCATTTTGGTAGTGGCACAGTTTATATTATTTCTCCACTTGGAAATATTATTCAAAAGATAAAAGCTCCCGGCAAAAAACCAAGTAATATAGAATTTGGTGACGATGATTTACAAACACTATACCTTACTGAAGATGAAACAAATTCCATTTATAAATTGAGAACAAATTACAAAGGTTATAAGAAATAATTCTAATAAAATATTGTAAAATTATCCAAAAATAAAATCATTGCCTTGTATTTTGCCCTTTTGATCAACATTATTGCCTTGTATTTTGTCCTTTTGATTGACATTATTGCCTTGTATTTTGTCCTTTTGATTATTATATTACAATATAAGGAACAAAAATAATGAAAAGATTAATTGATAAATACTTAAAAGAATGGAAAAATAAAAAAAATAGAAAGGTTTTATTAGTTCGTGGTGCAAGACAAGTTGGTAAAACATATTCTGTTAGAGAATTTGGGAAAAGTTTCGAAAATTTTGTGGAAATTAATTTTGAAGAACAACTTCAAGTACGGAATTTTTTCGATTCTTCTTTAGAACCTTTAAAAATAATTGAAAAACTATCTATATTTTATGGACAACAAATAAATCCCGGCAACACATTATTGTTTTTTGATGAAATCCAAGCATGCCCAAATGCTCTTCGTTCATTGAGATTTTTTTATGAAAAAATTCCTGAATTACATGTTATCGCAGCCGGTTCGTTATTGGAATTTGTTATTTCTCAAATACCATCTTTTGGTGTTGGAAGAATTCATTCTATATTTATGTATTCTATGAATTTTCAAGAATTTTTATTAGCATCAAATATGTCTCGCTATGTCAAATTGATAAAAATATCCACTACAAAAGAAAAAATTGATGCTGTTTTACATAATAAAATATTGGAACAATTAAAATTATTTATGTTAATTGGTGGAATGCCCGAAGTTGTTAAAACATACATAAACACAAAAAATTTTTTTGAATGTCACGAAATATTAGAAAATCACATTATAACAATATTTGATGATTTCAGTAAATATAAAAACAGAGTATCTACCTTAGATTTACAATCTGTATTTAATTCAATTGTTTTCCAAACCGGTCAGAAATTCAAATATTCAAAAATTGGAAATAAAAAATCAAAAACATATAAAACTGGATTGGATTTGTTAATAAATTCTGGAATTGCATATAAAATTTATCATACTTCCGCTTCCGGTTTGCCGTTGGGATCACAAATTAATTCCAAAAAATTTAAAGTGTTATTATTTGATACAGGAATTTATCAGATATTATCCGGTATGGATTTAAAAAAATATTTAACAGAAGATTTTGAGAAAATAATTAACAAAGGAAAATTAACAGAATTATATGCTGGTTTAGAATTGATTAAGGCTCAGTCACTTTCATTACGTCCTCATCTTTATTATTGGCATAGAGAAGCAAAAAGTAGCAATGCAGAAATCGATTATATAATTTCAATAAGTGGGAAAATTTTTCCAATTGAAGTGAAATCAGGCACTAAAGGGCAAATGCAAAGTATGAACATTTTTTTGAATAAGAATAAACCCGTTTATGGAATTCGTATTTCACATGAAAATTTTTCAGAATATGAAAATATTAAAATCTTTCCTTTATATGCAATACAAAATCTTTTTTGATTAATTAAAATAATATAATAAATTACATAAAATCGAATTGAGAGAACAATGTCAAAACTAAATTGGGAAAAAGTAAATAAAATAATAAAAAATGCACTTAATGAAGATATTCAATCTGGAGATATTACTTCAAGTGCAATGAACGTAAATACAAATGCAAATGCAAAAATTGTTGTAAAGGAATCGGGAATTTTAGCCGGAGTTGAAGTTACAAAACAGATATTTAAATATTTAGATTCATCGCTTGCAATATCAATCCAAAAATCTGATAGAGAAAAAATAAAAACTGGCGATGAAATTTTATCAATTAGCGGAAATGGCCAATCTATACTTACTGCCGAACGAACTGCTTTAAATATTCTCGGTAGAATGTCGGGAATTGCAACCACAGTAAAGAAGTATACAAATTTAATAAAAGATACAAATTGTAAAATCCTTGATACGCGTAAGACAATGCCATTACTAAGAGAATTGGATAAATATTCAGTTAAATGTGGCGGTGGAAAAAACCATCGTTACGGTTTATTTGACATGATTTTAATTAAAGAAAATCATATTCGTTGGATCGGAGGAATTGAAAAAGCAATCAATTCTGCTCTAAAATTCAACGATAAATTGAATAAAAAAGTTACAATTGAAATTGAAGTAACCAATATTTCTGAGTTTAAAAAAGCACTCAAATTCCCAATAGATAGAATAATGTTAGACCACTTTTCAATTTCTAATTTAAAAAAAGCAGTAAAGCTTAATAACACAAAAATAGAATTAGAAGCATCCGGAGATGTTAATTTGAATAATGTCAGAGAAATTGCCATAACCGGTGTAGATTTTATTTCTGTAGGAGCGTTAACTCATTCTGTAAATAATTTAGATTTTAGTTTGTTATTTAATGATTAAACGAAATAAAATAAGTAAAAACCCAATAATATTTTTAGTCGGTCCTACAGGTAGCGGTAAAACAGAATTATCATTATCTTTGGCAAAGGAACTAAATGCTGAGATAATTTCAGCAGATAGCAGACAAGTTTATAAATTTTTAAATATTGGAACAGCAAAACCGTCTCAAAAATATTTATCGAAAATAAAACATCATTTTGTTGATATTTTAAAACCAGATGAATTTTTTAGTGCAGGAAAATTTGGAAATCTCGCTCGAGAAATAATTGATAAAAATGTAGAGAAAAACAAACCAACGATTATTTGTGGCGGTTCAGGATTTTATATTCAAGCAATTTTGGGAATGATATTTGACAATTCAACTACAGATAAAAAAATTCGCGCAAATATATATGAAAAAGGAGAAAAAATTGGTTGGAATAAATTGTGGGAAGAACTGAAAAT
Source organism: Fidelibacterota bacterium TCS52 (assembly GCA_001577215.1). Taxonomy (GTDB): domain Bacteria; phylum Fidelibacterota; class Fidelibacteria; order Fidelibacterales; family Fidelibacteraceae; genus TCS52. The sequence goes on along the minus strand of LSCC01000025.1, from coordinate 44,887 downwards.
AAATGATCCTGAATATGCAAAGACATTTAGTAAAAATGATAAAAAAAGAATAGCCAGATCTTTTGAAATATTTGAAATAACCGGAAAATATCCTACAGAACATTTTAAAGAACAAAAAAATCAATTCTCTTATGACTATTTAATAGTCGGATTAAAATGTCCGAGAAATATTCTTTATGAAAAAATAAATAATAGAGTTGATAAAATGATTAAAAACGGCTTGGTAGAAGAAGTACAAAATATTTTAAATATGGGCTATAATGAAAAATTAAATTCTCTCAATACTGTTGGTTATAAAGAAATAATCAAATATTTTAACAAAGAATATTCTCTTTTAAAAGCAATTACAGAAATTAAAAAAAAGACAAGAAATTATGCCAAAAGGCAACTTACATGGTTCAGAAAATATTCACCCCATTTTTGGTTTGAATATAAAAAAACACTTCCTAAAGACAAAATGGTAAAAAAAATTATAAGTATAATTAATAGACAAACCAAAGAAAGAAGCACTAAAAAACACTATCATTTTTAAAAATATTTTTTACATTATTGCTAACTATTTTAATAATATTGTGTCTAATAATTAAGAATGAATAAAGAAATGATATATTATTTGAAACATTTATTTGTAATTTTAGTTTATTATTTGTAAACTTCCGAAAAAGGAGATTAAAATGAAAAAAATATTATTTTTATTAATTAGTGTTATTTTAATTTCTGGATGTTATACAACTTTTTATCCACCAGATTCTGTTTTAAATAATATCCCTGATTCTGCTGATGTTATTGTATTAAAACCAAATATTACCAATCAAAACACTTATAATGATTATTATGATAATTATTATTATTCTCCATATCATTACAGATACAATCCATTTTGGGGTTCTTACATTTGGGATCCATACTATTATGATTCATATTATTGGAATTATCGACCATATTATTATGACGGACATTATATTTATAGTCATCACGATCATTGGTATTATTGGAATGATTGGTATGGATGGAATAGTGGTTCTTCCAGCACAACTTCAAATACAAAAAGAGACAGAAGAACATATCCCAGAAATAGGAGATTAAGTGGGACAAGAGCAAGTGACCCACCTCCTCCTCTATTAGCACCATCAACAAGAAATACTGGGGGAACAATTACAAATTCGAACAATAGCCCATCTGTAAAAACAGCCACTAATTCAAATTCTAATAGTGACAATACTAACAAATCTTCAAGAAATTCAGGGGCAAAATCTAACTCACGAAAATCAAACACTTCCAGTTCCAATGCAACAGTAACAAAATCACACAGTTCATCAAAATCACAATCTTCAAACAATTCTTCAAATAACTCAAATAAAAAATCATCAAAAAGAAGTAGATCAAGGAAACGATAATGAAAAAAATACTTTTAACAATACTATTCTCATTTTCTTTTTTATTCTCTCAAAATTATATTGATGCTTTATCTCCATTTTACGGATTTAAAGGTTCGCAATCAATTAGTATTGGAATTGGAAATGCAACAGTAGCAGGTGGGCAAGTTATTCCTGAATTTACAAGTAATCCAGCAAACCTTGGATTACAACGATTTAGAACGTTTGAACTCACATATACTTCTAGTGAATTTAATAGTAGCGCAAATAATTTACCTCAAAGTAGTTTTGGGACATTCAGTTTTATTTATCCACTTAAGGTCTATCGTGGTAGTATAGTTATTGCAACAAGTTTAGAAAAAGAAAAAGAATTCGCACTCTCCTATCAAGATATTGATCAAAATGGATATACTTTTAAACAACGAAACGAAGGGAAAATTAAAAATTGGCATTTTGCATTGGCATCAGAAATTTCCGAGAATTTATTTATTGGAGCTGATATTATTATTCCATATGGTCAAATTGATATTTTAAAAGAATATCCAAATATATCTCCCGACACTTCAGGATTCACTCAAAATGTTGATTATATTGGTGTTAGTGCTACAATAGGAATGTTTCAAATAATATCAAAACATTTTAATTGGGGTATTTCTGTTGATCTTCCAAAAGAAATAAACATCAATGATGAATTCACTTTTAATGATGGATATGAATTAGGTAATTTAGAATATTCTTCAACAAAACCATTGACAATTCATGTCGGGGCAAGTGCATTATTCAAGTATTTTAATCTTTTTTATGAAACAGAGTGGACTGATTGGAAAAATATGGAGTTTTCGTCAGACGATCTATATTCATCTGATGTTACAGACATTAACGAAGAAATAGAAAATAATCTTTCACAAACAATATCACATCATTTTGGTGGTGCACTTCATATGCCTTTTCTACCATTACATTTATACGGCGGTTATCAAATTTTACCTGAACCACATTCTGATAAGAATAGAAATGTAATAAGTGGTGGATTTTCATATTTAATAAAACAACAGATAAGTATTCATGGAGCCTATCAGAGATACTATTGGGATTATGAAACCGATAATGGAAGTATTATTAATGAAACTTGGGATCAAATAGTTTTAGGAATGTCTGTACATTTTTAAATACAAATATCTTATTATAATAAAAAGGCAGAATTTATATTCTGTCTTTTTTTATTTTTACATATTTATCTTTGTAATTTATAAATATATCTTTTAAATTTTGAGTGATGAATGTACAAATAAATATTTATAATTGAACGAGGTATCAATGAGTAAATTTCTCAAATTTTTTATAGTTGGAATATTATTATTAATTATTTTTGTTTCTATTGGCTTTTCTGCTGATTCTTCTATGGCACAAGCAAATGCTGATAAATGGGGTATTTGGACATTAATTCCTCCATTAGTTGCAATTGTATTGGCTTTTATTACTAAAAATGTGCTTTTATCTTTATTTACAGGAGTATTTTCTGGTATTTATATTTTATTAATAGAAAAACATAATATAATCAGCTCATTTGTATTTAGTTTTTTAAAAGTAACACAAGAAATATTAGAGGCGATCTCTTCACCCTGGAATGCTGGAATTATTTTACAAACATTAACAATTGGTGGATTAATAGCATTAATTTCAAAAATGGGTGGTGCAAAGGCAATTGCCGAAAAACTATCAAAAAAAGCTAAATCACCAACTTCTGCACAAATTTATACTTGGTTATTAGGAATTACAGTGTTTTTTGATGATTATGCCAATGCTCTAACAGTTGGTCCGATAATGAGACCTGTAACAGATAAAATGAGAGTTTCACGAGAGAAATTATCATTTGTAATTGATGCTACAGCAGCTCCCATAGCAGGTATTGCTTTAATTTCTACTTGGATAGGTTATGAATTAGGATTAATTAAAGATGGATTTGATGTAATAGGACAAGATGTAAGTGCTTATGGTGTTTTTGTTTCTACTATTCCATTTAGATTTTACAATATTTTTATCCTGATATTTATTTTCTTTTCAGCAATTTTGTTAAGAGAATTTGGACCTATGAGACAAGCAGAATTAAGAGCTCGCAAAACAGGTAAGGTTCATTCTGATACAGCGGAATTATTAAGCGATCTAGAAAATCAAGGTATTCAACCAAAGAAAGATATTAAGTTAAGAATGGTTAATGCAATTTTACCAATTTCAACTCTGATAACTGTAGCTTTTTTAGGATTATATTATAATGGATATCAAACGATATTAGCTGGAACCAATTATGAATTGATAAACCAGATAAAAAACAATCCAATATCTGGATTCGCATTAAGAGAATGTTTCAGTAATTCTAATGCAGCTATTGTTCTTTTTCAGGCAGCTTTTTTATCAAGTATCTTGGCAGCTTTAATGGGGCGTTTTCAAAAAATATTTTCCATCAAAGAAGCAATTGAAATTTGGGTAAAAGGAGTAAAATCATTGGTAATTACTATTTTAATATTAGCACTTGCTTGGACATTAAGTGGGGTTGTAAAGGAATTAGGTACTGCAAGATATTTAGTAAGTATTTTATCCGGAAGAATTCCTCCATTCTTACTCTCATCAATAATTTTTATCCTTGGGGCAATAATTTCATTTGCGACTGGAACATCTTATGGAACAATGGGAATTTTAATGCCACTAACGATTCCATTAGCATTTGCAATCTCACCAGATCCACTCTTTTTAAGTATTAATATTGGTGCAGTTCTAACCGGCGCAATATTTGGAGACCATTGTTCACCAATTTCAGATACGACAATTTTATCATCTATGGGGGCTTCTTGTGATCATATTGACCATGTCCGCACTCAATTATTTTATACTATTCCCGTAGCAATAATTGCAATATTGATTGGATACATCCCTGCATCATTAGGAGTACCTGTTTGGATTTTATTAATAATAGGAAGTGGAATTCTTTTCTTTATGATATTTTTTGTTGGTAAAAAAGTGGATAGATAATAAATTGAGTATAATTATTTTTATTATTTTAATATTTGTTTTTATCTAATAATTTATATTTAATTTCATAAATTCAATATAAACAATATTAATAAAAAAAACAGTAGGTGGTTTCCCTACTGTTTTATGTTTTATTTTCAAAATTACTTTTAATTTATTATCAATTATTTTTTAATTTAAAATTAATAGGAATTGCAATCCAAACCCCAACATTTCTATCTCTCTGTTTTGCCGGTTTAAATCTTGTCTTTTTAATTGCGTCAATTGCTGCTTCATTTAGACCTGTATTGGGAATTCCATCAAATACAACACAATCAGTTACAACACCTTGTTCATTGATATATGCTTGAATTACTACCTTACCTTCTATTTGTGCTTCACGAGCTATTTCTGGATAAATAACATTGTTTAGAATTGCTGCCTGCCCACCTATAGGAATAGGTGCTTCATCATAAGGAATAAATTTTACTCTAGATCCACCATCGTCTGTATTTTCTTCTGGAGGTGGTGGTGGAGCATCCATAGCCTCATAATCATCAAAAGTAAAATCTTCTATCGTTACATCTTCAGAAACATCAACATCTTCACTTAACACTGGAACGGTAGGTTTTTCAGGTGGTGCTGCTTGCTCTAGTTTCTCAGTTTCAGGTATCTCAACCGCATCCATTATTTGAATATGTTTTTTAATTTTTTTAGGTTTATATTCAATTTTAGGAACAAAATAAAACCCAAGTAAAAATAAGAACATTACAAACACCGCCGACACTTCCGAATGAAATGATGATCTTTTTTTAAATTCTTTAAATTTTTCTATTGACATTATTACCTCCTAATAAGGTACTGCTTTTGTTTTAGCAGAATAATTTAGTTTCAATGCATTGGCTTTTCTTAATTCAGAATGAATATTGGATATTGCTTTCATTACCACTTCCCGATCTGCCCTAAGTGAAACTGTCAACTGATTATCGTCTTTCCTTTTCTGATAAATTGCCTTACTAACATCGCTTGACTTAACCATTTTGTCATCAATAGAAATAACTCCATCACGACCAACAAAGACATAAGCTACATGCCTTTTACTTCCTTCTAATGTCGCAATTTTTTTAGCTTTTGGAAGAATTACATCCAATCCTTCAAATGTTCTTAATACCGTTGACATCATAAAAAATATTAGCAACATAAAAATAATATCCGGCATTGAAGAAGTGGGAATTTCCGCTTTTGAATCGTTTTTTCGTTTTAATTTCATCTTTAATTACCCTTTGATTTATTTATCCTGCTATAGATATTTTCTTAGCATCTGCAATTTTTAATTGATCAATAACACTTAAATAATCTTGATATTTTGTTTTTGTATCTGTTTGTACCGAAAATATCATCTTGGGATTCTTTGTTATCATATTTTTTGTACGAACATTAATTTGCTCTAAAGGTACAATCTCATCATCAAATAATACTTTTCCCTCAGAGTTGATTTGAACAATTGTAATATTTTTCTTATTAATTTCCAAATCACCCCCAGTTGGAGGCAATACCATTTGAACTCCTTTATCTTGATCAATTGTTGAAACTACAAGGAAAAAAACCAACAATAAAAAAGCAATATCAGACATTGAAGAAGAAGGAATTTCCGTATCTCGTTTTTTCTTTTTTTCTGTAAACATAATTTGCTCTTTTGTTATTAATATTATTTAATCTTTTTTTCAACCAGAGCATCCAATAAGGTCACAGAACTGCTCTCCATATCAATTATCAATTTGTCAATTCTTGTTAAAAACCAATTCTGAAAAACTTGTATAATCATAGCTACTATCAATCCGAATAATGTAGTCAACAAAGCCTGAGAAATACCTGAAGCAACAATAGTAGGTGAAATATCATTTGCTTTTGAAATATCCTGAAATGCTTTAACCATTCCGGCAACTGTTCCTGTAAATCCTAACATAGGTGCAATAGTAATTACAGTTGACAACCAAACTTGATTTTTCTCCAAAAATGCCATTTCCAAAGATCCAGCAGATGCAATTGTTTTCTCTACCTTTTCTATTCCTTGATCTACTCTACTTAACGCTTCATGATACATTGATGCGACAGGACTACTTGATTTAGCACAATATTCTTTTGCTGCTTCTACGCCATCATCTTTTAAAGTATTTTCTACATCCTTTAAAAAAGTCTTTGTTTGCACTCCGGCTACCGTTAAAGAATATAATCTTTCAAAACTAATAATTAACCCAAGAGCAAATACTCCTAGAATAGGCCACATAAACGGGCCACCTTGTACAAAATAATCAACTAACATATTTTCCTCCAATTTTATATTATCTTTCTCTTTTCAACCTATATTTTAACTAATAATTTTATTAATGTCAACAATTATTACATATTTATTCACAAATATTGTAAAATTTCAAAATAAAATTATAATTACGTTATAATTCTGTTATTTTTTTTGCATTTTCTATTGAAATGAACGCTTTTTCAAATTGTTTATCATAAGTTAATCTTGTTTTCCAAAAAGCATTGTTACCCCAAATAATCTTTGCCATTTCAGATTTGACTTGCATTTCAATCAAAGATCTGTCCTTTTTTAAATCATCTATATTTATTCCTTCAACCGATTGATCAATATATTCATAAAAATCACTAATAAATGTTTCAGAAAATTCTACATTAAATATATAATCATCTACTTTTATTTCATTATATTTTGGATTCTTTTCTAAATATTTTTGAGCAAATTTGAAAAAACTTCTATATGATTTTCTGATTATTTTTGCTGTACTTTTCTTGGGATCATAATCACTTTTTACTTTAATATCGGGAGTAATACCTCCACCGCCATACACTTCCCTGCCAGATTTTGTTGTAAATTTTGGTCGCACATGTTCTTCACTATCCAACGAATCACTAAATACACTATCTGGAGAAGTATAGATTGTTTCATAATATTTATATGTACCTTCTTCATAAGGACGTTGTATTAATCGCCCTGATGGAGTATAATATTTTGCAATTGTTATTCTCAATGCAGAGCCATCTCGTAATTTCCATTGTCGCTGTACTAATCCTTTACCAAAAGATGTTTTACCAATTACAAGACCTCTATCCAAATCCTGAATTGCACCAGATACAACTTCAGATGCACTTGCAGATGCACGATTTATTAATATAATTAAAGGAATATCTGTATATTTTCCTGTGGTTTTAGAAAAATACTCTTCATTGGAATTACTTATTCTTCCTTTTGTATAAACAAGCTTCACTCCTTTATTGAAAAAATTATCCAGCATTTCAACAGCTTGATGTAAATATCCACCACCATTGTTACGCAAATCCAAAACCAAAGATTTCATTCCCTTTTCTTTTAATTCTTTTAATGCTTGACGAAATTCATCACTTGTTTCTGCTGCAAACCTGTTTACTTTAATATAACCTACATCTTTTTCATAAATAAATTTTGCTATTACGGAATAAATTGGAATATCATCTCTGATAATTTCAACATCAAATGGCTCTTTTACATTGGGTCGCTTAACTTTCAATTCTACTTTAGTTCCCTTTTTTCCACGTAACTTATTAAATGTTTCTTTTTTTGTAATTTTATAAGCTGATTCTCCATTTATTTCTATAAATTTATCACCAGATTGCAAACCTACTTTTTCAGATGGAGTTCCTACTATGGGAGAAATTACAGTAATATATCCGTCAATAATATCAAATTCGATTCCTATTCCTTGGAATTCACCCTTAAAATCTTCCTCTATTTTTTCTCTGTCTTTTTTCTCTATATAAACAGAATGGGGATCCAACTCCTCCAAAAGACCTCTATAGGCTCCTTCCATTGTGTCTTCCCATTCAACATTTTCAACATAATTTTCGTTTATAATCGCCATTATATCACTAAAAACTTTCATTTTCAGATAAAGATCATCAGTTTTCCCAGACACTTTACTTAACTGAATTAGTGAAATGCTAACAATTATTACAAGAGACAGAACAATTAGTAATATTTTATTTCTTTTCATGAATTTTCCTATTTTATTTGTTATATTTAATTTTTCCATTTATATTTAAAGTTATTAATTTTTCTTTAAAAATCAAAATATTTTTAAAGAAATTAACTATATCTACAAATTAATCGCTTCCATATTTTAACTGAATTTTTTTATTAGATATATAATTTTTTATTTTATTTACATACAATAATTGATTCGATTTTGTGAAATCCGTTATTGGATAATTTATTTCAAATTGATGAAATGTTTGTTCTGTGTTATCACTATATTTTAATAGCTTACCTTGCTGAATTTTTTTAAAAAATTCATTCGAAAACAACCAATAGCCAAAAATGTTTGGATGAATATGATCAACAAAAATTTTATTACAATTAATTTTATTTTCTGTATATTTGTCATATACAGCATCAATATCAACAAAAGCCCAATCTTTCTCATTGGCAAAATTCTTAATTGCAAAATTCCAATCTTGTAATGGTCTAAAATGAAATTTATCCATCTGAATTGCTATTGTATAATTTCTTAAACTTGATTCTATTTGATTATTTTTTTTATCTAAAATTGCCTTGCAATAATAATAAATTGCCGCTTGTGGTTCCCATGATTTTAAATCTTGCAACCAATCTTTTACTTGGGCTTTATCATCTTGAATTAAATAATTTGAAAATTTTCTATACAATTCAATATCATTTAATTCTTCATCATTAAATTCAGAGTGAAAAGGTGGAAAACTTGAAATATTTGCACTTAAATTTGAGATGATAACAGGAATGTTGTATCTATCTGTAATATTTTCCATACTATATAAATTTCGTAAAAAAAATTTTCTTATATTATTATATTTACCAGATTTATAATCAATTTTATTATTATAATAATCAGCTTGTAAATAATCGATTTCATCTATATTTTCTTCAAGAAAAAAATTGCCAATTTTTTCAGCCAGTTGATAAATTCGAAATTTTCTAAAAAATATAAATGATTTCGTATAAAAATATTTTAATCCAATTTTATTTATTTTATGTGAACTTGGTATCCCCAAAAATTCATTATAACCAGTACTTATTATCAACAAATCCGGTTTGTATTTTGGTATCTTTTTAATTATATCATTAACAGCGAAACTATTCAACGAATTTATTGTAAGGTCTATTACTTCTATATTTTTATTTTGACTTGAATGCTCTAATGAGTATTGTAACATACTTGAAAGATTAATACTTTCATCATAAGGAACACCGTTAGCAATATTACCGCCAACAACAAATACACGAAAATCATTACTATCCTTTTTTACTTTGAAAAAGCTTTTTCTAAATTTGGGATAATTTTGAATATTATTTGAAAAATACTTCTTAGGAAAATTTTCATTGACCATATAATATTTTACATTATTTTTTTCAACAGTCATAGTAAGTGGGTAAGATTCTCCAAATCCAACTAATTGTAAAAAATACTCTATAAAAAATAGAATTAGTATCGAAAATGCTATCAAGACAAAATCAAATATACTGTTCTTTAAATGTGGATATTTTTTATTCATTCTCATTTATATTTATATTAAAAGATGAATGGTAAAATAATACAATTTCCTTTGTTTAAAATCAACCAAATTAAGAAAATTGTCAGTAAGATCAATGGTGCAAAAATAAATTTTTTATGTTTATTTGAATAGTGAAATAATTCTATTAATATTTTAATTTTCATTTTTGTCCTCTAAATTCACACTCGAATAATTTAACATATTCATAACAATAAAAAAAACAATCTTTATTAAAAAAATAATTGATCATAAGGAAAATAAATATCCGCATTGATCACAGGGACTATTTTCATATCCGACGATTCTACTTGAAAAGTATTATCTTTATATATTGTATATGGTGTGTAAATTTTTGCTCCAACTCCGAAAGTAAAATATAAATAATATTTACCAAGATTAATGAAAAAAGGTCTCTCAACATATAATTTGACATCTCTGTCAAAACGGGTAGTAATACTCCAATGAATTCTTGTATTCCACACCAATTTATCCATATCCACAAATGGAAGAAAATCAGGTATCATTCCTTTTTTCAAATACTGTGCTCTTATCACTTGCTCATCAAAATCTCTACCAAATAACAAAAAAGATAGCTGAATTTTACTAATAACTTGACTTATTTTGGAATAAGATTGTACATATTTATTTTCGTAGCCAATTTGATATGATGGCAATGTATATATTTTTTCATCAAATCTGCTGTGAGCAGAATAAGAAATAAAATTTCCTCGAATATTTTTTTTATTTTTACCATATTTTTTATTTACTCCGTGAAATATTTTGAACTGATAGGGCCTGCCATCTGAACCAGAAATTAAGCTCCAAATATTCCATTCATATAGGTCACCTAAATGATATAAATCTTTATTTATCCAATAAACACCGGGTGATACAAATTCTAATGGGAAAACACCCACTTCAAAAGAGAAAAATAGTGAATCATTATTATAATATCTGTATTGAGTTGCAATTTTATCAATATTCAAGCTAGTAGTAAAATCGGTTTTTCGTTCTGATTTAAAAGAATTGCTACATAAACCAATATTAATGAATAACAAAATTATGATTATTTTTAGTGATTTTAAGATCAATTCTCCATTATATTTTTAAAATATTCAATTAATTGTGGCATAAGAAAAACACTTATTAAATTTATGGTTAAATGTGTTGAATAAATTATTACTATTGATTGATATTCAAAGATCAAAAACGAAAGAATCACACTAATAATAAAAATCCAAACCGATGATAAAAATCCTTGTACATCAGCATGAAAAAAAGCAAAAATAGAAGATACGATCAAAGCCGACCAGATCCAAGAATTCCATATTGGTAATATTGCAAAAAAAATCATTCCTCTGAAAATTACTTCTTCGATAAAAGAGCCACTAAAAACAATTACTGTTGCCATTTTTCTCTGGTGTTTTGTTTTTGGTAATAAAAAATTATTTCGTGTCAGATTTGAATACCAATTCTCTTTTTTTAATTTCGAAATTATTATTTCTAAAATTACAATCATAAATGAAACCAATATTCCAATAAGTGCACCTTTTATTAAAAATGGGAACGCATCTTTTAATTCAAAAATTGAGAATACTCTTTTATGCCATTCATAAATTGAATGATGTTTAACTGGATTCATTTTATAAACAAATTCACTAATAACATAAATTGTTAAAATTAATCCCAACAAAATAATTTCTTGATATACTCCAAGTTTGCTCCAAATAAGTTCAGGATTTAATTTAAATTTTGTATTTTGGCCTTTATTTTTTTGATACATATTGGTTATTTTTTATATAAAATCTCCATTGCAGATCTTTTGATCTTTTTATTCCTATTCTTTTTTTACTTGCGATTTCTTTTTCTTTTACTTTTTCATTATCCAATAAATAAATTGTATTATCTGTTAAATTAATTCCATTTTGATCTCTATTTATTTTAAATGCTTGACAAATTTTGCCGGGTCCATTTGACAAATTTATCCTTTTAATACCTGAAATATCACTTTTGTTATAACGATTGAATGCCATTTTTTCTATTCCTGACAGCGGTTCTATTCCTCTTAACAAAACAGCATCTCCCTCACCCTGTTTTCCGGTAACAATATTACAACAATAATGAATTCCATAAATAAAATAAACATAAAACAACCCGCCAGTTTCAAACATTACCTTATTGCGTTTTGTAACACCAAAATAACTGTGAGCTGATTCGTCTGTTTCTCCATGATATGCTTCCACTTCAACAATTTTACCTGATAATTTCTCACCATTTTCTATTCTAACAAAAATTTTACCTAATGCTTCCCGAGCAACTGTAATAACATCACGAGTGTAAAAACTTTTATTTAATTTATTTTTTAGCATTCTCCTCTATATATTTCAAAACTTTTTGCTTACAGATAATATAACAATTAATAATTAAATTATTAGTAATTTATTTACCAAATTTTGGTTACGGATTAAGATTTTGCATGAAATATTTCCCGGCAAGTCCACAAAGGGAAAAAACGCAAAAAATTAATTATTGTTTGAAATAACTTTCTTTTATTTTTCCTTTGACTTCCTTGCGGTCAATTTTCAATTTTACTTCTCAAAAATGCAAATTTACCCGGATCATTTTCTAAAGTAATAAAGACATTTTCGGCACCGCCGTGTGCAGCTTTAACACTTATATCTTTTTTGTTGACTATCTCTTTAACTTTAATTAATTCTTTTTTATTTGGAGTAATTATTTCCAACTTATCATTAATATTTATTCTATTTTTAATTTCCACTTCCGCTAGACCATTTTTTGAATTATAATTTCTAATAATTCCAACAACTTTATGAGTTTCACTTGCAGAATATCCATCTTCAAAATTTTCGCCATATTGCCTTGGATTTCTTGTGTAAAATCCAGTGGTATATGTTCGCGAACTCAATGCCATTAAATCTTTTAAATTTTCCGGATCAAATTTTTTATTGTTATAGTAATTATCAATTGCTTTTCTGTAAGCACGAGATACCATTGCTGCATAATATACAGATTTTGTTCTTCCTTCTATTTTCAAACTCATAACCCCGGCTTTTATCAAATCTGGTATTAATTCGATGCTACATAAATCCTTTGAATTCATTAGGTAAGTTCCATACTCATCTTCTAAAATTGGGAATTTGTCATTTACTCGTTTTTGTTCTTTTACATAAAATCCATCCGGAGGTGAAATATAATTTTCCATTGAATATGGTTTCTGTTGATTTTCCACTTTCAATAACGAACTTTTATCATATCCAAGCTTATATTCCCATCGGCAACTATTTGTGCAAGTCCCCTGATTTGCATCTCTGTGATTCAGATAATTTGAAATTAAACATCTTCCAGAATATGCAATACAAATCGATCCATGAACAAACGCTTCCAACTCAATATCCGGAACCTGTTTGTGTATTTCTGTTATCTCTTTTAAACTCAATTCTCTTGTTAAAATAATTCTTTTAATTCCAAGATCACGCCAAAATTTAACTGAAGTCCAATTTGTAGTATTCGCCTGCGTAGATAAGTGAATGACTAAATTCGGAAATTTTTTCAGAGCAATATTTATTAATCCGGGATCAACCATGATAATTCCATCGGGTTTCATTTTTACAATTTTTTCAAGCTCATTTAAAAATGGTTTTACTTTAATATTATGAGCATAAATATTCATAACAAGATAAATTTTCTTTCCCAATTTGTGCGTATATTCAATTGCTTTACTAATATTCGCTGAAGTAAATCCAATTTCGCGAGTTCGGAGAGAAAACAACGGAATTCCAGCATAAACTGCATCTGCACCAAATGCAAAAGCATATTTTAATTTTTCAAAATCGCCTGCCGGTATTAATAATTCTACTTTTTTCATTTTTCTCTTTTTAAAATATTACTATTTCCCAATCATTAAAAAATAAAATATTTTTATATCAAATACAATCATTCTAAAAAAAATATTATCTGCATCATTTTTCATTTATTGCCTTTTCTAATAAAAATAACTATATTTCATAACTTTATTGACAACTATATGATCTGTTACTTGCCAAATGATTATTTTTGCATTGTTCAACAAATAAAAATAAAGGAAATTGAATGATAAAAAATAGATTAAAATTGATTATAACATTACTGCTTTTGGTAAGTTTTGGATTTTCTACAAAAGTAGATAAGACAGTAATAGCGTATAAATCAAAAAATGAAATAACTATAGATGGAATTCTCAATGAAGATATATGGAAAAACAAACCTGTATCAAATTTTATTCAAAAGGAACCAAATGAGGGAGAAAAAGCTACAGAAAAAACAAATGTTTGGGTTGCTTATGACGATTCTTACATTTATGTGGCAGCAAAATTATTTGACTCAAAGCCAAATTTAATTGATAAAAAGTTAGCAAGAAAAGACGCAAGTTTCAATTCTGATTTATTTTTTGTCGCAATTGATTCATATGATGATAACAGAACAGGATTTTATTTTTCAATTAACCCTGGAGGTTCGGTTGGTGATGGTACTCTATACAACGATAGCAATATAGATGATTCTTGGAATGGAATTTGGGAAGCAAAAACATCAATAAATAACAAAAGCTGGGATTTAGAAATAAAAATTCCACTTTCACAATTACGATATAATAAAAGTGATAAAATGATTTGGGGAATAAATTTTAGCCGAAATATTTTTAGAAATAATGAATCAGATTTTTATATAATGGTTCCGGATAGTGCAAGTGGACTTGTTTCTCATTTTGCTGACCTAACCGGATTAGAGGAAATTCAACAAAAAAAACGAATAGAAATTTTACCTTATGTTGTAGGAAAAACTCAATATTTAGATCACGAGGATAATGATCCATTTTATACCGATGATCAACATCAATTAAAGATCGGTGGAAATTTAAAAATAGGACTAGGAAGTAATTTAACATTAGACGCTACTTTTAATCCTGATTTCGGACAGGTGGAAGCCGATCCGGCAGTTATGAATTTATCTGCATTTGAAACATTTTTTCGAGAAAAAAGACCTTTTTTTATTGAAGGACAGAATATCTTTCAATTCGGAATGGGAGGAGCTAATAATAATTGGGGATTTAATTTTGGAGTGCCGGAATTACTTTATTCTAGAAGAATCGGACGAAAACCACAAGGAAACATAGATGTTGATTACGACTATATTGACAAACCAAATGCAACAAGAATCCTCGGTGCTGGAAAATTGACTGGCAAAACAAAAAACAATTTATCTATTGGTTTATTAAGTGCTATAACCGAACGAACATTTGCATCAATAGACAATGGTAATGAAATAATAAAACAAGAGATAGAACCTCTTACTCATTACGGAGCATTCCGTTCAAAAAAGGAATACAATAATAGTCGCCAATCATTGGGAGTGATGTTCACTTCTGTAAATCGTGATCTAAGCGATTCACTATTAAGCGAACAATTAGCTAACAATGCTTATACTTTCGGTGTAGATGGCTGGACATTTTTAGATAAGGAAAAAGTTTGGGTACTAACGGGAAATGTTATTGGTTCTCACATTTCAGGAACAAAAGATTATATGTTAAATTTTCAAGAATCACCCCACAGATATTTTCAAAGACCTGATGCAAAACATTTTTCATTAGATAGCAATTTAACATCTATGAGTGGATGGTTTAGCAGAATAATGTTGAATAAACAAAAAGGTAACTTTTATTTAAATACGGCAATCGGTGCTGTTTCTCCCGGATTTTCCAATAATGATCTGGGATTTCAGTGGATGGCTGATAAAATAAATAATCATTTAGTTTTGGGCTATAGATGGTATAAACCCGGAAAAATATTCAGACGCAAAATGATACATTTTGTTTATACTGAAGATTATGATTTTGAACTTAACAATCTTGCCAAAAAATTTATGACATTTAATTTTTTTCAATTTATGAATTATTATGATATGCAAATACAAGCAGGATATTTCCTTGAATCATATTCAAAAAGATTGACAAGAGGCGGACCACTTACTACTATACCAAAAACAATTTTTGCAGATATTTCATTGCAGTCGGATAGAAGAAAAAAAATTGTTTTTGATTGTGGTGTTGAATATGGAAGACAAAATCAAATCAACAGTTATGGAAATGAATACAAGTTTGAGATTGAATGGAAACCATCGAGTCGTTTAAATATTGAAATTGAACCAAAATATTCTAAAAATGTTGAGTCATTACAATGGATCGATAAATTTGAAGATGAGCTAGCTACCGAAACTTATGGTGTCAGGTATGTATTTGGTAATATGACACAAGAAACGATATCTTCTCAAATTAGGATAAATTGGACATTCACTCCGAAATTATCATTGGAATTTTTTGCACAACCTTATATATCCGTTGGAAAATATGATAATTTTAAAGAATTAGCTAAACCGAAATCAATTGAGACAAATAAATATGATGTAGATAATATTAATTATGAAAATGAAGAATATATAATAGATCCAGATGGCGATGATCCAGCAGAATCTTTTACATTTGAAGATCCTAATTTTAATTACAGATCTTTCAAAGCGAATATGGTGTTGAGATGGGAAGTAGCTCCCGGTTCTGTTTTATATCTTGTATGGACTAATAATAAATCTGATTATCAGACAGATGGAAAATTAGATATTTCTAAAAACACAAAAGATCTATGGAATAGTGATCCAGACAACATATTTATGATGAAATTTTCTTATTGGCTTGATGTTGGGAATTTGTTATAAAATAGTGCCTTTTTATGTATTTAATGTTTTGACTTTGTACAGTAAGCGATTTCGGAGATCAAAACTTTTAAGTTACTACTAATTTTCTTTACTTGCTTAATCTTTCAATTTTCGATACAAAATTTTATTTTAATTCAAAAAATGGACAAATAAAGTTGCAGCTATTCGTTTATTTCCATCAATAAATGAATGATTTTTAGTTACAAAATAAAGCAGATGAGCCGCTTTTTCTTCGATGCTTGAATAAGCGTCCTTTCTGCCGACAGATTGATATATTGCAGATACAGAACTTTTGAAACTATCATCTTTTGGAATGCCAAAAAGGTCACTTTCGCCAAACTGTTTTTTAAGATTTTGAATTATTGATAACACTTTATCATAATCCAGTTTGTAAAGTTCTTTTTTAGTGGTTTTCTTGAGTGACAATTTTTTGAAATCGTACCGATCCAACACATCCAGAGCATAAGCATAGTCGGTTACCACTTCAATAATTCCGCGTGCCTGTTCCTGAGTGATTTTATCCAATGCCAATACATTTTCTAAAAGTTTTACTGAATTTTGCAATTCCCGGTACTTATGTGCCTGGGTTTTCAATCGTTTTTCATTAATGGTGTAACCCTTTACCAAATGTTTTTTAAGCACATTGGTCGCCCAAATACGGAATTGGGTAGCAATTTTGGATTTTACACGATACCCGACGGAAATAATGACATCTAGATTATAAAAGGCAACAGGTTTATCTGAATTAGGAATATGCAAAAAATGCATATTGCTTTCTTTATCAAGTTCACCTTCTTTAAAAACATTATTAATATTGCGAGAAATAACGGATTGATCCCTTTGAAATAGTTCAACAAATTGGGTTTGATTTAACCAAACAGTATCTTCCTCCAACAGAACCTCAATTTCAGGAGTTGAATCTTTTTGCTGATATATTTCTATGGATTTTTTTTCTTTACGGTTATTTTTCATTTTTACTATTTTTCCAACCATTCTGACAAAATCACTTCCCGTTTTCCATTTTCCCTTTTCCCTTCTCCAATCCCAGCTCTTCATTTTTAGTCCATTTATTCATACCTTAACGCATCGATCGGATCTAATTTTGCCGCTTTAACTGCCGGATAAGTTCCAAAAATTCCTCCGATAAGAGAACAAACCACTACACCAATAATAATCCAATCCCATGGAATTACTGCACTCATTTTCAAAACAATCGCTAAAATATTCCCACCGATGATCCCTAAAATAATTCCAACCAATCCACCTAATTCAGTTAAAATCAATGCCTCTAATAAAAATTGCCTCAAAATATCATTATTTCTTGCACCAATACTTTTTCTTATACCGATTTCACGAGTTCGTTCGCTTACCGAAACCAACATAATATTCATTATACCGATTCCAGCAGCAAGTAATGCGATAGAACTAATAACAAATCCACCCATTTTAACAGAATCCATAACTTTATTAAATGATTCTATCAGAGATGAATTAGAAAATATCTCAAAATCATTTTCCTCGCCAGGTGCTACTCCTCTAATTATTCTTAAATTATAAATAACTTCATCTTTAGCTAATTCAAATCTATTTTGATCTATGGTACTAACACAATAATGTAAACTCGTTCTTCTTCCACTAAACATTTTTAAATGAGTAGTCAACGGTATTATAACACGATTATCTTTTGATTCACCAAAAAACTCACCTTTTTTACCCCAGATTCCAACAATTTTAAATTTGACACCATCAATTTTAATTTTTTGACCAATCGGATAATATTGTGGCATTAGAATATCAATAATATCTTGTCCAATAATTGCAACATTGCTTTGATGACGTATATCTTGGCTTGTTATCATTCTACCTTCTCTGAGGTCATAACTATTTGTATAATCCCATTCAGGAGTAACACCTACGATTGGTATATTTGGTTTTGTTTTTTTATCTTCAAATCTTACAGTTGTATAGTGCCAATCTTCGCCGGAAATATAATCTGCAATAGTAATTCTCTTTTCCAATTTTAAATAATCTTTATATGTCAAATTTTTTCTATTGTGATACTTTCTTCTATGGCTACCGGGACCAAAATTAATACTTGGATATTTTTGAATTTGGAATGTATTTGTTCCAAGTGTACTTAAATTAGTTTCCATTGAAGATGATAGAATATTCATTGAGGTCATTACTCCAATGATCGAAAAAATACCAATAATGACACCTAATAAAGTCAAAAAAGATCTTGTCTTATTTTCTCTTATCGAATCAAATGACGAATATAATATTTCTTTTAGATTCATATTTTTCCTTAATTATCTCTATTCATATCTTATCGCATCTATAGGATCTAGTTTTGCTGCTTTTCTTGCAGGAACAATTCCGGACAATATTCCTGTAATTATAGAAACAGATAATGAAATAATTATTAATTTAATTGATAGAGAAGCGACAAAGAATTTATTTAACAATCCTACCAAACTTATAGTAATACTTAAACCAATTAATCCTCCAATTACTGCGATAATTACCGCTTCGCTTAAAAATTGAAAAAGAATAATATTTTGTTTAGCTCCAAGTGCTTTCCTGATTCCAATCTCTTTCGTTCTTTCCCTTACACTTACGAACATAATATTCATTATTCCAATTCCACCAACTAATAAAGCTAAAGCAGTTATTCCAAAACCGGCACCAGATATTCCCATTTTTATTGCTGAAAACTGCTGACGGAATGCTTCCTGTTGATTAATTGCAAAATTGTCTTTTTCAGCAGGTTTCAGTCCTCTTATTGAGCGCATTATCATTCTTACCTCTTCTTTGGCTTCACCAACTTCAAATCCCTCACGAACTTTTAAAGTTATTGACATGTGCCTTCTACGACCAAAAATTGAATATGCTGATCTCAAAGGAATTATAGCCATATTATCAAAACTGAATAATCCTAAAAATTTTCCCTGTTCTTTCAAAGTTCCAATTACCTTATATTTCATTCCTCTAATTCTTACTTCTTCACCAATTGGATTTTGATTTGGAAATAAATTGTCTTTAATTCCATAACCGATCACAACTACTTTTGAAGCATTTCTATCTTCGGCTTTCGTGTAAAATCTACCAGCTAAGAGATCAAGAGAATTCACAAATTGCAATTGCCAGCTTGCAGCATCTATAAATACTCCTTGAATAGAATTATCACCATATCTTATATTTCCCATATTTTGCATTTCAGTGCTAGCAAAAGATATTTTTTTAGATCGCTGTAATATTTTTTCCGCATATTCCACTTTCATGTCAGGTCGATTTCTAAAATCCCACCAATCACCACCTTTCATAAACCAAGGATACTTCTGTAAATGAAGCACATCGTTTCCAATCATTTCCATACTATTTTCAAAAGTATTATTAATACCAGAAATTGCAGTTCCCATAAGTGAAACAGATAAAATCCCGATAATAATACCGAGCATAGTTAAGAAACTTCTTGTCTTATTTGCAAATACATCTTTGAAAGCCATGGCAAAACTTTCCCACAATTGCCCCATTTATATTTTTCCTTTTTTAAATATATATTTATGAATTATTGTTAATTAATTTATTTTTACTACCATTTTTCGTTTTACTGTCTTCAGAAACTTTACCATCGAGAAGTGTAATAATTCTATGTGCATGTTCAGCAATATCATGTTCATGTGTAACAAGAATGATCGTATTTCCAACAGAATGCAATTTATCGAGAAGAACCATAATTTCAGCACTTGTTTTACTATCTAAATTTCCCGTTGGTTCATCTGCTAAAATAATTGACGGATTATTAACTAAAGCTCTCGCCATTGCCACTCTCTGTCGCTGACCACCGGACAATTCATTTGGTTTGTGATGCATACGATCACCAAGTCCAACTTCAATTAGGGTAGAATGTGCTTTTTCCATTCTCGCTTTTTTAGATATTCCTGCATAAATCAATGGTAATTCTACATTGTGTAATGCAGTCGCTCGCGGAAGTAAATTAAATGTTTGAAACACGAAACCAATTTTCTGATTACGAATTTCAGCTAATTTATTATCATCTAATTTTGCTTCTTCGGAATTATTTGAATGCACAGTTAAACCATCAAGTAAATAATTTCCTTCTGTTGGTGTATCAAGGCAACCAATCACATTCATTAAAGTAGACTTCCCAGATCCTGATGGCCCCATAATTGACACATATTCATTTTTCTTAATAACTGTATTTAAGCCCTGCAAAGCATGAACTTCTACACTACCAATTTTATATGTCTTAAAAATATTGTTTAATTCTAATAATGCCACTTTTTACCTTCTTTCTTTTCGGTTACCATGTTTGTTTTTTCCATCTTTAGAATCTTTTTCAACCAATTTCCCTGTTTGTAATTCTCTACTTAATGCTTCATGGCTTCCTGTTACAATTTCATCATCAACGGACAATCCTGATTTTATTTCAAAAAGATCTTCGCTTGCTATCCCTATTTCAACAGGTATCGCTTTTGCAGTATCACCAACTATAATAAAAGCAACCTCTAACATTTTTTCTTTACTATACATTTTATAGCCGGAGTTTTCTTTTACACCAACTGTATCTTTTCCCATTTCTCTTTTATTATTATCGACTTTAAATTCTTTTTTCATTTGAATATTTACTCTATTTTCTGGTCTTACGGTTATGCTTTGAATTGGAACTCCAATTACATTTTCATGCTTTTCTGTTAATATCTCTACAGCTGCACTCATTCCAGGTCGCAATTCTTTTGGAATTTCTAACATACTGACAACTACATCATAATTGGTAACTGATTCTTGAGTGCCAGCACCTGATGAGGTCGCAGAATGAGCAATTTCTGTCACGATCCCTTTAAATGAGGTGTCAGGAATTGCATCAATTTCAATATCTACAGAATCACTAATACTCACATCGACAACATCGTTTTCATTTACTTCCACTTCCACTTCCATCTGAGTTAAATCACCAACAGACATAATAATATCTGCTTGAAAAGTTGATCCCATTGCAATTTCTCCTTGCTCTTTGCGAAGATCAATTACTGTCCCTGAAATTGGTGCGAAAATTGTTGTTTTATTTAAATTATCCTCTGCTTGATCTAAAGAAGCCTTTGCCTGTTCCAAATTATTTGTTTCTATTTCATAATTCGCGACTACTTGATCCAACTGCGATTCACTAATATTTTTGGCCTTATAAAGTGCGCGATTTCGTTTCAATTCCTTTTTTGTAAGCTTAAGAGAAGATTTTCTAGAATTATAAACTGACTTTGCTCTATCTAATTCAGCTTCATATCTCACCTTATCTAACTGAGCTAAAACCTGTCCTTTATTTACAAATTCTCCTTCTTTAACATTCATTTTAATGATCTCACCCGCAACATTTGCACTAATATCCACTTGTGTTACAGGTAATATTGTTCCACTTGCTGATACTTTTGATTCAATTGTTGCTAATTTTACTTTTGTTGTCTGCACTTGAATAGCTTTTTCTTTCTTTTGCAAAATGTTTAAAACGACAATCGCCCCAACTACTAAGATTACAACACCAATAATAATCCATTTTTTCATAAATAGTCCTTATATTAAATTTAACTTATTAATTCTTCTATTTGTACTTCTACAATCTTTTTTGAATATTTTGCCTTTACTAATGCACTTTCTGCATTCAATACCGATAATTGTGCATTCATCTGCTCCAAAATTGTGCTCGAACCAATTTGATATTGTTGAGTTACTAATTCCAAATCTCTTTTGGCCGACTTCAATTCTATCTTTTTTATTTGTATTAATTTTATATATGTCTCATAAGATGTATAATATTGCATTAAGATTTGTTCCAGCTCTTGTTTCTTTTCCCTGATTTCTACTTCAACAGATTTTAAACCGATCTTTTCATATTCGACGGAATGTTTTTTATTAAATCCATTAAATATCGTTACACCTGCATTTAGAGCAATTGCATTATTTGTTGATTCAATTCCATTACTTTCGCTTTTAGAATATGAATAAGATGCAGACAAAGAAGGCAAATATGCTTCGCGAGATATTTTCAAAGATAGTTGTTGAATTTTCTTTTCTTTTTGTAATAATATTAGATCAGAATTATTTTTTAATAAAAGTTCCTTTGCTTTTTTAATACTTGGAATTCTTGACTCGCTAACAACTGATTCTTTTAATAATAAATTTACATCTGCATTTCTACCCATAAGTAAATTCAATGATCTTTTCAAACTCAATCTATTCTGTGTTTCTTGAAGTAATTGTGATTCAAATGTGCTCTTTTGCACTTCGGCTTTCAATACATCAGATTCTGTTCTTGAACCCAATTCATACATATTTCTTATAGTTTTTAAATTCTCTTCAGAAAATAGTATGTTTTTTTCATATACATTTATCAAACTTTGTGATGCCAATATTTGATAAAAATAACTAGATATGCTTTCACGAATTTGAGAAATAACATCGCTATTATTTATTTGTGACATCTTTTCATTTATTTTTGTTTGCTTAATTCCGGAATACATTCCCGGTTGATAAATATTCTGACTCACAGATCCTCCCGCACTCCAACCTGCTTCCCAATCACCGCTTTCAGAAGCAGAACTACTCGCAGACAAACTCACACTTGGATAAAGATACGAGTATGCCTTTTTCGTGTTGACATGCATTTGATCAACAGTTAATTCACTCTTTTCTAATGTTGGATTATTTTTTATCGCCAAATCAATACAATCATTAAGAGATAAAACTCCGTCATTTTGAGCAAATAAAAAAGCAAAATTACAAATTAAAATTATTAATATAGATCTTTTCATTTTCATTAAATCACTCCACTTTTTTTATAATTTTTATTGAATCTTTTTTTAATAGACATAACATTTTTATTAGACACATAATTTAAATAAAAGTTGTCAAAAAAAATAAAAAAAATGGTAAAATTATTATTTTTTTATTCTTTAATAAAATTCATCCACCAAAATTCATACTTGCAAAAAAGACACTGATAGCAGCTACAATAACCCAAATCGGAATGACAAGATATGAAGATTTTTTAGCAGAGTATTTATAAATAATTTCAAAAGCAATTATCCATAAAATGATTTTCCAAATTTTAAAAATATCAAATTGAGTCGCAATATTATATAGAACATTTGATTTATCTACTTCAGGAAATAATAAGGCTAAACTAGTTTGAACATCTACGGTTTTTTGAGATAACATAAGTGGAATCATAACAATACTCGCTGCGATATCGAGCATTTGAATGTATAATGCTACCCCAACCATTTTCAAAAACTCCGTCTTCCCGCCACCAATAATATTTCCCATAAATAAAAATACTGCACCAATTATTAAAATAATTATCGGTTGAGAAACAATTATTCCAATATATGGAATTGGACCATTCATTCTATTTGTAGTTTTTTCTATCTGTTTCGTTTTTTGTTCTTCATCCAATCTTTCAACTTTATTTATTCGTTTTTCAGCTTCGGGAATAGTAACAGGTAACAATAAGTTGTAAGTTACTACACTAACTAAAATAAGAATAATTATTGGAATTATCGTTTGTTTCCAAGTCATCTTTTCTTTAATTGATTGAAAAGATGTTGATGGTTTCAAAAAAACATTCACGAAACGATAGAAAAATGAAACATCGGTTTTTACTTCTTCTTGCATTTTGGTTTCCTCCCTTATTTGCTATAATATAAAGAAAATTATTATTATTAACAACCAACAAAAACTAACTAAATTGTCTATATTTTTTGCAATGAACTATTTTAATTTTAATTTTCCGTTTTCCATTTTTTTTCTTAACAAATCATTTTGTTTTTTAATAATTTTCTACTAAATTATAATAAAAAAATAAAGGAGTTTTCTATGAATTTCCCAGAGAATCTAAAATATTCAGAAGATCACGAATGGGTGAAAATCGACGGTAATATTGCTACTATAGGAATATCAGAATTTGCACAAAGTGAATTAGGTGATGTTGTGTTTATTGAATTACCGGAAGTTGATGACGAAATTGAAAAAAACGATCCATTCGGAACAATTGAAGCCGTTAAAACTGTATCAGATATGCTATTGCCAATTTCTGGAAAAGTTGTTGAAATAAATGAATCATTAAATGATGAACCTGAAACAATCAACACAGAACCTTACGGAAAGGGATGGATATTGAAAATTGAATTTTCAGATAAAAGTGAATTAGAAAATCTAATGGACAGCAAATCATATAAAGAATTTGTTGGTAAATAATTTTTAATAAAAACTAATTACGGAGCTTATTAATGAGTTACATTCCAAATACAAAGAATGATACTAATGAAATGCTTAAGAAAATCGATGTTGATAAATTTGAAGATCTATTAAAATCAATTCCAAAAGTATTAAAATCAGATCAAAAATTATCATTGCCAGAACCACTGAGTGAACTTGAAATTGAAAAAGAAATTTCACAGATTGCTTCAAAAAACTATTCTACAAATAAAATAAGTAATTTTCTTGGTGGAGGTGCTTATGATCATTTTATTCCAAAAGTAGTCGATTTTTTAATTTCCAGATCCGAATTTGCAACTGCATATACACCATATCAAGCTGAAGTCAGTCAAGGGACTTTACAAGCAATGTATGAATTTCAATCTATGATATGCGAATTAACTCAAATGGATGTTACAAATGCTTCAATGTACGATGGGGCAACGGCAATGGCAGAAGCAGCGATGATGGCAAAAAATATTACACGTAAAAATAAAATTATTGTTTCCGAAACCATAAACCCAAATTATTTAAAAGTTCTGGAAACTTATTGCAAACCATTGGAATTGGAAATAATCAAGATAAATACAAAAGATATGGTTATTGACATTGATGAAATAGAAAAGTATTTGGATAATGAAGTCGCAGCAGTTATTATGCAATCTCCGAATTTTTTTGGTTACATAGAGAACATGGAAAAAGTATCAAATATTCTTCAAGACAAAAAAACATTATTAATTGCAGTTATTGATGCAATATCATTGGCATTATTAAAACCACCCGGGAATTATGGTGCAGACATCGTTGTTGGAGAAGGCCAGATGTTGGGTAATCATCTAAATTTTGGCGGACCATACCTTGGATTATTTTCAACAAAGAAAAAATATATCAGAAAAATTCCCGGTAGAATTATTGGAGCTACAAAAGATAGCAATGGGAAAAATGGTTTCGTTCTGACTTTACAAACTAGAGAACAACATATTCGTCGTGAGAGAGCTACAAGCAATATTTGTTCAAATGAAGGATTGAATGCTCTTGCTGCTACAATTTATCTGGCTCTGATGGGAAATTCCGGATTAAAAGATGTAGCAAATCTATGTCTTCAAAAATCACATTATTTATATGATAATATTATTAAAATAGATGGTTTTTCCAAAGTAACTGATAATCCATTTTTTAAAGAATTCGTAATAAAAACTCCAATACCTGCCAAAGATTTAATAGCTAAAGCTAAAGATAAAAACATTTTTGCAGGTATTTCATTAGACAATTTCTTTTCAGAAAAAACACACGAACTTTTAATTGCCGTAACGGAAAAAAGAACTCGTGTAGAGTTAGATAATTATATAAAATTTCTTAAGAATATATAAATATTTATAACCTAATAGAGAATAAGATAAGATCATCTATTGTTTCACAGTTTCTATAAATCTTTGAGCTATTTTTATAAAACCTAGTTTACTAATTCATCAAACTTTAAACTCTTCGCCTTTCCATTTTACCTTTTTTGAGAATAAAACAATCGGTATAAATATAAAGGTGTAAAAGATATAAAATAATTCAAAATGGAAAAAATATAACAACAATCTTTTCATTTTGAATCTTGTAAGTTGCCTAAAAAGTAAAATAAAATCAACTGAAAAAATACTAATAATACCACAAAACAATAATAACTTATTAATAGGTAATAAAAATCCAAAAACAATTAACAAATGAGTTATTACAGCAGTTGTTTGTAAAAATATTCCCCAAATTGAAACATCGGTTCCTCCTATCGCCCACCGTTTTCGTTGTTCAATAAACTTACTAAAATTTTCAGCTGGTAAAGTATGGACAAGAAGGTCATTATCAGTAGAAAACAAAATTTTCCATTTTTTATATTTAGATACTTTTTGAATTAATTTCATATCTATGGTAATATTAATACCTAATCTTTCAAATCCGCCAATATCATTATAAGTTTCCCTTTTTATTGCAAAATTCCCACCAAACATTGAAACAGGCAAATTTATTCCCGTAGTACCCGCAGCTATTGACTGTAAAAATAACCAATCCAAAGTTTGTACTTTTACAAATAGCGAAGCTTTTTGATTTTTCTCTATCAAAGAAATACTACCGGCAATCAAACCAACTTTTTTGCAAAATTTTGAATTATAGGATTTTACCCAAGATGGTGAAACTTTACAATCCCCATCAGTAACAAGAATTATTTCTCCTGAACTTTTTAGTATACCTTGTTGCAAACCATAACGTTTTCCCTTAAGCTCATTGTTATTTTTATCTTTTGCGGTAATAAATTTAAAATGATCATATTTTTCACAAAATTTGGATGCAATTTCCACTGTATTATCATTAGATCCATTATCAACAATTATTATTTCCAATAATTTTTTGGGATAATCAATCTTCGTTAAACTTTCTAATAAATTTTTTATATTATTGGTTTCATTTTTCACTGAAACAACAATAGAGAAACTTTTTAATTTATTATTTTTTTTTGCAGAATTTTTTTTCAATCCAAATAACATGAGAATTGAAATTAATACATAAATTGAAATAATAAAAACAATAACCACATTTAACATTTCATTCTCCATAATTTATATATTTTTCATAAGTTTTAAAAAATGAATTACAATTCAAAATGCAACTCTAATGATACAAAATTATCAATTTCTTCCTGAATTTTTCTTATTTTATATTTAGTATTAATATAAATATCATTGCTTAATTGGTAATACCAATTTATTGAAAATGAATGAACATCGATTATATCTCCCATCAACCAATCGGTTGACATATCATATTTCGGATTTCTATTGTCGTAACTTTGATTTGCATCATTCCCAACAACATAATTCGTCGTATCTGTAACTGATTTTATTCCTCTTTTTAATAACTGATATTCAAATGTCATCGTTTGTCTTTTTGTAATCCACCATCTGTTTTGAATGTAAAATAATTGAGTATTCGGGCCATATTCAAATCCTAAATTTTCACCCGCGTGTGTAAAAGAATTTATAGAATATTTATGTGTATATGTCCAAGGCCTAACAGCAGTAAATTCAAAAACAAAATCGGTGGATAATTTTGATAATTTCGGTGTGAAGTGTATTCCCATTTGGTAGCCAAATTTATTCGCCCACCATTTCCTGAACAATTTATCAAAACTCAATTCATCCAAAAACCAACTTCCATATAGTTTCATTTTGTCGAAAGGAAAATACTCAAATTCAAATGACATCATCGTATTATCTCTATCCATTAAATTATGTTGCGAAGGCCATAAAAAGATTGATGGAATAAGATAAGTCAAATCCGGATTTCGTTCACCATAAATTACCATCTCAGTAAATCCAAAATGAAATTTGTCCCACGGCATGAACTCCCAACGATGTCCGACTAAGTATTTTTTACTATATGCTTTTCTTTCACTTATTGAGTCAATATATGAATCCTTTGGTAATAAGGAACCGTGCAAAAATGTAAATTTTGATTTATAGAACTTTCGTTCCCATTTTACAAAAGCATAGGATGCATTAGAATCCGATTTAGATAAGATCATTGAATTATTTGAATTTCCCCAATGGAGTGGTTCCTTCCCCAATGTAAAACTTCCTAATTTTGAGATGTGTTGTATATAGGCATCCGATTTGTCGGCAAAGTAAATATCTTCAACAATATGGTCGAAAGGATTGTTCATTTCAGAAGACAAATAATCAAATCCCTCCTGCGTTGTTTGAGCATATTCATAAGCATCCATATATAATGAAAAATGCTCCCCAATTTGCGATGAGATTATAAATCCCATTTTACCTATTTCTCTTACTGACTTGTTTTGTGTCTCAATTTTGCCCATAAAGTCAAGATCCAACCATAACATTTCATTATCATTTTCATGAACAAAAAGATGTAAATCTTCGGAATTATTTCTATAAGTGAAAATATCATTAAAGTCATCTTTAAAATTTTTAATTTTGCTGAATCGTAAATATGTATTGGAATTCTCTTTTATTTTCCAATGTTTTTTGTCTTTAAGTTCATAACGATAATCTGAGAAATATTCATATAATATTTTTCTATCTACTTTGGAAAGCTGATCTTTTTTCTCATATATTTTTTTTAATGATTTTGTTATTTCATCTCTATTCAGTGGCAAAGCATCATTAAAAATATTCCTAATAATTCCCATCGTTGCCATTCGATCCAAATATGAATAGATCGGATCATTAATAGAAACATGTATTTGAGTAGAAAATAATGAACTGGCTATTAATAATACAGAAATAATTATTATTTTAAAACATTTTCTCATAATAAAGCTTCATTAAATATTAAAATCATGATATTTACCATTAATTTACCTTCTTAAAAATTACAGTTCCTAATGGTGGTAAACCAAAAACAATTGACTGATCCTTTCCATTCCAATTAACATCCTCCGTTTCGTGAATTCCATTTTGAATCACTCCACTTCCGTTAAAATCTTTATTATCAGTATTGAAAATTTCTTTATATTTCCCTTTTTTATTTACACCAAGTCGAAAATCAAAATATGTTTCAGGTGTGAAATTACATATTATAATCAAATCATTATTTTTCTTTTTACCATGTCTAATAAAACTTACGATTGACTGATTAGAATTATTACTATCTATCCATTCAAATCCTGTTGGATCATTGTCATTTTCCCAAAGTGCAGGTTCTTGTAAATACAAATAATTCAACTTAGTTAAAAATATTTCTGCATTTTTATGTGGCGACCATTGTGATAATTCCCACTGAACACCCTGCATTTCATTCCATTCATTCCAAGGAGCAAGTTCTGAACCCATAAATAATAATTTTTTACCCGGATGAGAATACATAAATGCAAGCATCAATTTGAAATTAGCAAATTTTTGCCAATCATCACCTGGCATTTTACTTAGAAGTGAACCTTTTCCATGAACAATTTCATCGTGGCTTAAAACCAAAATAAATTTTTCCGTATATGCGTAAAGCATTGAAAAAGTTAATTCATTATGGTGATATTTCCTATGAATAGGATCTTTTTTCATATATTCTAAAAAATCATTCATCCAGCCCATATTCCATTTATAATCAAATCCCAATCCTCCGTTATGAACAGGATTACTGACCCCTCCCCAAGCTGTAGATTCTTCCGCAATAATTAGAGCATTTGGATAATATTTACCAATAACTGTTGTTAAATGTTTCATGAAACTAATTGCTTCTAAATTTTCATTCCCGCCATATTTATTTGGAATCCATTCGCCTTCATTTCTACTATAATCCAGATATATCATACTTGCAACAGCATCAATTCTTAATCCGTCGATGTGAAATTCTTTTAAAAGATAAATTGCATTGGAAAGCAGAAAATTCTTTACTTCATTACGACCATAATTAAAAATTAAAGTTCCCCAGTCGGGGTGTTTTCCTTTTTTCGGGTCTTCATGTTCATAGAGCGCAGTCCCGTCAAATCTTCGTAATGCAAAATCATCTTTTGGAAAATGAGCAGGAACCCAATCCATAATTACTCCAATTCCATTTTGATGACACTGATCAACTAAATATTTAAAATCATCCGGTGTGCCAAATCTACTTGTCAAAGCATAATACCCGGTAACTTGATAACCCCAAGATCCGTCAAAAGGATATTCAGCCAACGGCATAAATTCAATATGTGTAAATCCTAATTTTTTCACATGTTCAATTAATTTTGGAGCAATTTCACGATAAGAGTACCATTCCCAATTTTCATCTCTTTTCCAAGAGCCCAAATGAACTTCATAAATATTCATTGGCTTATCACTTACATTTTCAGGTTTGTTATTAAAATATTCTTTATCTTTCCATTTATATTTTGATTTATAAACTATTGAAGCATTATTAGGTCTCATTTGAAAATATTTTCCATAAGGATCTGATTTTATTTTTAATCCATCTGATTGGGTTAATATTTCAAATTTATATAATTCACCTGCTTCAATTTTCGGAATGAAAATTTCCCAAACACCAGAACTACCTAAACTTCTCATCTGATGAAGCAATCCATTCCACAGGTTAAAATTTCCAATAACACTTACACGAAGAGCAGACGGAGCCCAAACAGTAAAACTTACTCCATTTATTTTATCAATCGTTTTGGGGTTAGCTCCTAATTTTTCATAAACAAAATGATTGTCTCCCTTGCCAAATAGATATAAATCTTCTTCAGTAATCGTTGGAACAAATTGATAGGGATCTATATAATTATAATTATCACCATTATTATATGTAACTATAACTTTATATGTGAAAAATCTTTTTCTCTTAATGGATACTTCCCAGACATCTTTTACACTTGTTTTTTTTAATTTATATTGTTTCTTGTAAGAATCCAGTGTTTGGATAGAAACCTCTTTTGCGTTTTGTTGATAAATCCTTATTACTTTTTCAAGAGATGAATTCTCGTGAATTCCCAATACTGAATGTGGATCATAACATTCACCGTTAGAGATCTTCTGCAATATTTCTATTTTCCCCTTATTCATTAAATTCGCTCCAATTAATATATTTTTATTTTTTCATCATAAGTTATGATTAATATTTCTTAAAATAAACAAAAATTTCCTTCTTTTCATGGCTGTGTTTTTCTTAATCTTTCTATATTTCAATTTTGATATGTTTTCCCAATATTTTTTCGATTTATTATGTAATTCATCTTTGGAACTAAATTCTAAATGCGTTGACTCTTTTGCATTTTTTTGATTATATGGACACACACCTTGACAAACATCGCATCCATATATCCAATTATTTAAACTCAAATCTTCTGAAAGTTCTTCATCATTATTTTCTACAGTTAAATAGGAAATACATTTTTTTGCATCGATTTTATTGTCTTCTAAAATTGCTTTAGTTGGACAACTTTCTACACATAAATTACAATCTACACATAAGTTTTTTTTCTGCTTAGAATATTTATTAAACTTCACATTAACAAGTAAAATTCCCAAGAAAATCCACGAACCATATTCAGACGAAATAAGTAAAGAATTTTTCCCTCGCCAACCCAATCCAGCCTTAATTCCCCATGCCTTTTCCAAAATCGGTGATGTATCAACACATATTTTTCCTTTAATTGAACTGTCAATATTCTTCATTTCTTTTAGCAATAAATATAGTTTTTGTTTTAAAAATTTATGATAATCAACTTTTGTAACATATTTTGAAACTAACAAATTGTCTGACCTGCTTTGTTGAATATCATTAAAATAATTCATACCAATAACAATTACTGATTTAGTGATCGGAAATAATAATTGTGGATTTGTTCGTTTTTCAAAATTATTTTTCATCCAATTCATATTAGCATAATGATTGTTTTTTAACCAATCGTTAAAAATATTTTCATCTTTTTTTAAATGCTCCGATTTCACAACCCCAATTAAATCAACATTTAATTTCTTTTGTAATTGAATTATTTTAGAGTATGAAAAATTCATTAATTTAATATTAATTGCTAATTGTTATTTATTGAAAATAAGTTATTAGAAATTTTATCTATAGATCTAACTTCTCTTTTACTATTATAATCCCAATCATTGACTTTGCATCAACAATTTCACCATCCATTACCATCTGATAAGCTGTTTGAAATGGGACATCGAATATTTCAATAAATTCATCATCATCACAACTAATATTTCTTTTTTCCAAATCATATGCTTTATAAATATAAATCACTTCATCAGAATAACCAATTCCAGGATATAATTTCCCCATATATTCCAA
Organism: Fidelibacterota bacterium TCS52; assembly: GCA_001577215.1. Lineage (GTDB taxonomy): Bacteria > Fidelibacterota > Fidelibacteria > Fidelibacterales > Fidelibacteraceae > TCS52. Next base: position 12,110 of record LSCC01000025.1, on the reverse strand, counting down.
ATTGTTCGGATGATAACCGGTTTCTTCAGCCATTTCTCGTTTCGCTGTATCTTCTAAATTTTCACCAACATCAATTTTTCCTGCCGGTAATTCAATAAAAATTTCTCCAGCCGGATAACGAAATTGTCTTTCCAAAATAATATTTCCATTAGGTAAAAATGCAACAAGTACGACAGCTCCCGGATGCACAATATATTCACGTACAGTCTCTTTACCGTTTGGTAATTCAACCATATCTTTTTTAACATTTAAAAGTACACCATTAAAAATATTTTCACTTTTTATTTTTTTCTCTTTTAAATTTTTCAATTAATTCCCATTTTTTTATCCATTCAAATATCCAACCAAATATTCCAAACCTTCTAAATAACTATTTTCTTTTTTACCGTAAATTTGGTGAATACAAACATCTTTCGTTACAGAAATTTTTCTAAAATTTTCTCGTTTATAAATATTTGACAAATGCACTTCCACCACAGGAATTTTTATCAATTCAATTGCATCACGAATGGCAAAACTATAATGTGTAAATGCAGCCGGATTAATTATCACGCCATCACATATTTTTCGTTGTCGATGTAATGTTGTTATTATTTTTTCTTCAGAATTGAATTGATGAATTTTTACAGTAACATTCAACTCCTTCGCCTTTTCACGAATTTTTTTATTCAATTTATCCAACGTTAATCTACCGTATAATTTGGGATCTCTACTTCCCAACATATTCAAATTTGGCCCGTGAAGAATCAAAATTTTCAAAATATCATGAGATTGATGAGTCAAAATTTAACTCCTTTATCCATTTAATTACCTCAATTATTTGTTCATCGGAAACATCATCTCTTATCTCTGTTTCTCCAATTTTATTTAATAGAACAAATCTTACTTTTCCATTTTTAATTTTTTTATCGTAATAAATCGCCTCTAATATTTTTTCTTCATCTAAATGATTCACAGATGGAACAACGGGAATTTTTTTCAAATTATTTATTAATTTTTCAGCTTCATTAGTATCCAATATTCCAATATCAGTACTCAATTTAATCGCAGCACATATTCCCACGATCACAGCTTCTCCATGTGTAAATTTACCATATCCTTCTGTAACTTCAATTGCATGACCGATTGTATGACCAAAATTCAAGATCATTCTCAATAAACTTTCTTTTTCATCAGCAGATACTATTGCAGATTTAATCTCTATTGAACGTGAAATAGCATAATTTACATAATCCATATTCTTCAATAACAAAATATCTTTATAATTTTCCAAAAGGAAATTTGTGAATATTCTGTCTTTAATAATACCATATTTTATTACTTCTCCAAATCCAGAAACTCTTTCTCTAAATTCCAATGTTTTTAAAACATTAGGATCAACTATCACAACTTTCGGTTGATAAAATGCACCCACCAAATTTTTCCCACGTTCATGATTTATTCCAACTTTTCCACCAATAGATGAATCTACTTGCGACAATAAAGTAGTGGGAATTTGAATTAATTCTATTCCACGAAATATGGTTGCTGCTACAAATCCAGCAGTATCGCCAAGTACACCACCACCTAAAGCAATAATGACAGAACTTCTATCAAAATTTAAATCTAAAATTTTATCATATAAATATTGAACAGTTTTTAAATTCTTGTTCTTTTCTCCACTTGGCATCTTAATGAAATGGACTTTATATCCATTCTCAATGAGTGATTTTTCCACTGTATTTTCATATAATTCTGTAACATGTTCACTCGATATTAAAGCAATATTTTTACTTATTGCGTATTTTTTAATTATCTTTCCAATTCCTTTTAAGATATTATTACCTATAATGACATTGTAACTTCTTTCGTGTAGATCAACTTGAATTTTTTGCATGATTTCCTAATAAAATTTTTTGTATTTCTTGATTATAATTTACAATTTATTATATTTAATTTCACTAATTATTTTATTTTCAACAGATTTTAAGGATTTATTATTTGTATCAATATGATACTCGGCCTTTTTATAATATTTAATCCGTTCAGATAATATTTTTTCAATTGAATGAATAGTTGGATTTACTAATAACGGGCGATCTTTATTTGAATGAATTCTTTTATAAATCGTATCTGCAGATGTTTTTAACCAGATAATGCTTCCAATATTTTTCATCCATTTAAAATTATTTTCATTTATAGCAAACCCGCCACCTGTAGCAATAACATTATTTCCTGATTTTCTAATAATTTTCCGCGAGATTTTTAGTTCTAATTTCCTAAAATATTTTTCACTGTATCTGTCGAAAATATTATTAATTTTCATTCCAACAGCTATCTCTATTTCACGATCAAGGTCAACAAAATTATAATTAAAATCATCAGCTAACAATTTCCCAATAGATGTTTTCCCAGTACCCATCATTCCAATAAGAAAATAATTCATTTTATTTAAAATTTAATTAAAATTAAATATTATTCTTATTGTCATAATAAGATTTTAATATTCTAAAAAGTGATAGTTTTCTTTTGATTTTTTCATAACTTAGAGATACTTTTACAGATAAAACAACAGCAATTACTAAATATACAAAATAAAGCCATTCACCAATTTGTTTATCTTTAAAGAAAAATACAAGAAGAATTAAAATAAGTGCCATAACAATAGTACCAGAAATAACAAATACTCTTTTATCTTTTTCCAGGTTTTTTATTTGTCTTTTAATAAATTCAAAATCATTCGACTCTAATATTGAATGTTCTTCTGCGGGAGATAAATTGCTAAATTCTTTTACTATTGTTTCCTTTATTGATTTTATTTCTCGTTTTTTCATATTCTCTCCATTTAACTTGAATTTAATTTAAAAATAATTAATTAAATATGAAACTAATTTATATCATTTCTATCTCTAAATCTTTTATTAACTATATTCCAAGAATCTCCTCCGAATCTTTCCAGAAACGCATCTAATAACGGAATGGCAATAACATTTTCAGCTACTACACTTGCAGCAGGTACGGCACATGAATCGGTTCTTTCCTTATGAGCAACAACCTTTTCTTTTGTTTTAATATTAAAACTTTGTAATGGACTTGTTAAAGTAGGAATTGGCTTCATTACAACATTTATTACTAATGACTCACTATTTGTCATCCCACCTTCAAGTCCTCCGGCATTATTTGAATTTCGTGATATATTTCCATTCTTTATAATAAATTCATCGTGATAATTTTTTCCTTTTATTCCTGCAGAATTAAACCCTTTGCCAAATTCTATGCCTTTTATTGCCGGAATTCCTAAAATATGCGCTGATATTTTTGAGGACAATCTTTCATCCCAATGAATATAACTACCTAACCCAATTGGCAAATTTTTCACCACTATTTGGAATATTCCACCAACTGAATCACCATTAGATTTTGCTTCATCAATTTCCTTTTCCATTTTTTCTGTAGTATCTTTTTCTATACAATGAACTGATGAATTATTTGCTAATTCAAGCAATTTGTCATTAAAATTAGTTTCACTAATTGATGTTTTTCCGATTTGAGTAACATGACTATAAAATTCTATCTCTATATTTTCTAAAAATTGACGGCATAAAGCTCCAACTGCGACTCTAATTGCCGTTTCTCTTGCTGAAGATCTTTCAAGCACATTTCGAACATCATCAAATCCATATTTTTTCACACCAACATAATCAGCATGACCCGGACGAGGAATTTCGACTTTTTCATTTTTTGTATCCGGTAGTATTGGGTCCATTGTATCTTTCCAATTTGAAAAATCATGATTAGTGATCTGTAAAGTAATCGGTGAACCAAGCGTTACAGAATTACGAACACCAGACAATATATTCACACTATCTTTTTCAATTTTCATTCTTTCACCACGGCCATATCCTTGCTGTCTCTTGAATAACTGCTCATTTATTTTTTCAATATCAATTTGAAATCCGGCCGGTAAACCATTAATTATTGCCGTTAACATTGGCCCGTGACTTTCGCCTGCTGTTATGAAATTTATTTTACTCATAGTTTTATAATTTAATATTTTATAATTTCTTTTATAACTATTTTTTATATTTTTTTAATAATATTTTCAAATTTTCAAAAATAATATTCGGAAACCAAATTTTTTCAGAAGCAATGCCTTGATATACCAACATATTAATACCATTAATATTTTTCATTTCATCTTGTTTCCCATATAAAAAATTTTTATTTATACGAAACCACATTTGTAAATGCGTTGGATTCGGATTATAATTCAGGTCAAATAAAAAATCATCTTTCCCAATTTTTATAAAATTATTGGGAATTTTCGAAAATTTATTAGTACCAATTGGTGTAGCATTAATCCATAAAACAAGTTTATCAGACGGAATCTCTTCACTTATTGTCAATTCTAATAAAGGTGAAATATTGCTTATCATCTTTTTTCTTTCACTATTATTAAGTCCACCAATTACCGCACATTGAGAAAAACCTAATTCTTTCAAACCAAAAATAACGGCTTTTGAAACACCTCCATATCCAATTAATACAGGAAAATATTTTTCGTAATTCAGAATATGTAATTTAATTGTTTTAATAAATCCAATAATATCGGTGTTATAACCATAGAATTTTTTATTTTTTACTTTTACAGTATTTACAGCTCCAATTTTTTCGGCAATTGGCTCAACATAATGTAAATATGGAATTACACTTCCTTTATATGGAATTGTAATATTAAAACCATTAATCTCTCTCAGTTGATCCTTCATAAATTTTTCAAATTTACTTTCCGGAACATCAAAGATTTTATAATCCAAATTAATATTTTTCTGCTTACTAATTAAATTATGTAATAATGGACTTTTAGTGTAGGATATATTTTCACCTAAAATGCCTAATTGTATTTTTGAATTTGATTTCATAATGTTAATAATCAAAATTATATATTTTAATATAATAATTATCGTTTGCTACTGATTCTCTTTAAAATCCCATAAAAATCAGGATAACTAATATTCACAATAGAATGATTTTTTATTTTAACCGGCGAATTAGCAATCAATCCGGCAATTGATAACATCATAGCAATACGATGATCACCATACGAATCGACTGTATTTCCTTTAAGTTTGGTAGGGCCAAAAATATCAAAACCATTTGAATATTCTTTTATTCCTGCACCCATACTTTTTAAATTTTCTACTATACTTTTTATCCTATCGCTTTCCTTATGCCTCAACTCCTTAAGCCCTCTAAATGTTGATTTACCTTTTGCTTGTGTGGCAATTAAAGCTAAAATTGGAATTTCATCTATTAATGAAGCAGTAATTTTTTTTCCAACTGAAAATGATTTGATTTTAGAAGATTGGATGATAATATTTCCAGATGGTTCCAAACTTTGATCCGTTGAATTAATACGAATTTTACAACCAATTTTTTGCAATAACTTTATATAACATATTCGAGACGGATTAAGAGAAATTCTTTTCAAAGTTAATTTACTATTGGGAACCAATAATCCAGCAGCTATCCAAAAAGCTGCAGCTGATGGATCACCAGGTACAGAATAATTAAATGGAATTACCAAATGTTTCAGCTTATTTATTGAAAGCACATCTTTTTTTTTGAATATTGAAATGCCAAAAATCTTCATCATATTTTCAGTATGATCGCGTGTTTGTATTTTCTCTGTAATATATGTCTTTCCATCAGCAAATAAACCTGCAAAAAGTAAACAGGATTTAACTTGAGCACTCGCAACAGGTAATGTATATCTAATTCCTTCTAATTTGCTACCATGAAAGATCATTGGTAATTTTCCATCATCACTCTTGATATCAGCACCCATTTGCCTCAGCGGATCAATGACTCTTTTCATTGGACGAGCACTCAGAGATTCGTCTCCAATCATTTTTACATCAATTCCTTGGCCTGCTACTAAGCCAGCTAACAATCTTGTTGTAGTCCCTGAATTTCCGCAATTAATCGGTCCAACAATTTCCCTGTTCCATTTCTTGAAACCCGGACTATCAACTTCAACCGAATATCTTCCAAGTTGAAATTTTATACCGAATTTTTGCAAACAAACTATAGTAGAAAGAACATCAGCTCCATTATTTAAAAATTTGATCTTCGATTTTCCTTTTGCAAGAGCTGCGAATAATAATGTTCTATGACTTATAGATTTATCACCGGGAAGAGTTATTTGACCTTTTACAAATTTTGCCGGTTTTACTATTTTATTTTTTTTATTCATTTTTCTTTCTTTTTATAGTGTGTTAAAATAAGCAGAATTTTATAAATATTCTAATATTTTTTTATTTTCTTGAATTAATTTATGCTTATATTTACACTATAATATAAATTTAATATTTTAGTGGAGGAAATATGAAAAAAATAAAAAAAATCTTCGATAAATACCTTGATTATCTACTTATAGTTATTGGTTCATTATTGCTTTCAATTGCTCTAATGATTTTTCTAATCCCAAACAAAATTAATACAGGTGGAGTATCAGGAATTGCAACAGTTCTTTATCATCTGTATCATTTCCCAGCAGGAATAACGATGTTAGTATTAAATATCCCACTTTTTCTTATTGGTGTAAAAATATTTGGTAAAAAATTCGGAATTAAAACGATATGGGGAATTCTTTGGGTATCATTTTTTTGTGATTTTATTGATAAAATATTAAAAATTTCTCCACTAACTGACAGCAGATTTCTTGCTACCATTTATGGAGGGTTATTGTTAGGTGCCGGCTTAGGAATTATATTTCGTGGTCGTGGAACTACAGGTGGAACAGATATCGTCGCCAGAATAATAAACAAATATGTAAAAATTTCTTTAGGCTGGTCATTTATGTTTGTCGATACATTTATTATTCTTTTAGGCGGTATTGTTTTTGCAGATGTGGATTTAATTTTATTCTGCCTAATTGCTTTGGGAATTACTTCAAAAGTTACAGATACAATAATTGAAGGTGTACTATCAGAAAAAGGTATTTTTATTATAAGCGATAATTGGAATATTATTTCAAAAAGAATAATAACTGAAATAAAAAGAGGCGTTACAGGATTTGATTCGGTTGGATTATATACAAATAGTAAAAAGAAAACTCTCTATTGCGTAGTTTCTCGGCGTCAAGTTGAAAATGTCAGACGAATAGTAAAAGAAGAAGACAAAAAAGCATTTATAACTATCCAAAATATTTCCATTTTACAAGGTGAAGGATTCAGAAGTCAAACAGCAATTCTTGATGAATAAGTATTCGAAAACGCAATTATGTAAAAATTTCACCCAAAGTTGACAAAAAATTTATTTTAGTGCGGATAACTTTAAATTTTCCTTGTGTTTCTTGTGGTTTTCTTTTGTATCCACTGTGGTTTGGCTTTCTTGTGTGTTTTGTAGTTAAAATATCCTCAATACTAAATCTCTAATTCATAAAAGGAGAATAAACATCTGATTTTTTTATTTTAATTAACACATAATAATAATGTTTATTTAAATCCACCCATCTTTTTTGTATTTGAATATTATCAAATTTATATTTGACTTTTATTGCAGTTGCCTGTTCATAATTATCACCATTTTCATTAACATTTAAAATATTAACTGAATAAAAATTTATAGCTAAATTAGTCATAATAGCAAAAATGGCCTGTTCTTCCGCAGTTTTCCATGCATCATTTTCGTTTGCTCTACTTTGATATTCTCCGACGCCATAATAATAATTTTTATCATAAAAAAATGGTTTTTTCTTTACCCATTCCGGCATTAATGAATTCTTTAAATTGACAAATTTTGGTGTAATAGATTTAATTTTATCTTTTGAAAATAACTTAATGTATTCATTATTGATCACATTTGTTAAAAATGAAGACACAATATAGAGTTGATTATTTACATTTTTTAATGAATCAGAAGAAAAATAATAAAAATATTCACTGTTTTTTTTGTCATAATTTTGAAACCTATAAAGCGTTCCATTTGCTATGCAATTACTATAAACACAATAATTCCTTTCTGCATCAATTATAGCCGAATAATTGCCGTAACTATATCCAACAATAGTATTTGGATAATTTTCAGGAAATAAAAACCAGTCAGGGTATGATGAAATGCCAAACAAGTTAGTTGTTGAAATAATAAGAATAAAAAATGCTAATTTATAAATTATTTTCATTATTATCTCCAATCATTAGATTAAACTTAAATCCTGCTTATAAATTGAATAATAATTTACATATAAGCAAATAAAAAAAGGGCAGTAACTAACTACCCTTTTAAAAAGCGTATTTCTAAAAAATTAATACTTCAATTTATTTCGAAGAAAATTATGGTGAAGGTTGTGGATTTGATTCTTCGTATTTTTCCATCTCATTGTTCAATTCGTCATAAGCTTGTGATGCTCTAAAGCGTTCATACAATTTTTTATTTTTACTTTTATTCATTTCATCAAGTAAAGATTGATTAAATGTAGAAGGAGCAATTACCATTAAAGTATAAATTGTGATTTTATCTTCTTTTTCCATCATAACTTCATCTTCCGGAAATGAACCCTTTAATACAGAACTAGACATTGTTTTGGTTGTTCTAGAAAATGCCTCATTAATTTCAGAATCACCAGAAGTGCCAACTTCTTCTAAAAATGATTTCGATAATGTTTGTACTTTTACTTCCAAAGCTTCCGCTAAATTTGCTCTTGCATCAGTATGAGATTTCTTGCGAGCAATATCTTCGCGAGAACTTTCGCCTTGTCCTACAACTGCAACAGCACCATTTTTCTTCAATTCATTTGCTCTCTTTTGCATTTGTAGATAAGGGCTTTTTTTAGCAGAAACTTGTTTGCTTCCACCACAGCCGGTTAATAGTAATAACCCAAAAGCTACTAACATCAACAGAACTAAAACTTTTTTCATGACTTTCTCCTCTTTTAATTATTATATGTTAATTAAAAAAAAAATAATATCCAAACAAAAAATTTTAATTGCGATTTACGACACAATTAATTCTTTGTTAATAACTCCTCATAATTATATACCTGCTTTAATGAATCAATAATAATCGGTGTCATGCTTCTTTCTTTTACCTGTTTCAACTGTTTTTCTATTTCAGCCTTTACTTCTTCATAACTTAACCCATTTTTTCTATCAATAATTTTTATTATATGATAACCATATTGTGTTTCTACTAAATCACTTATGGAGCCAATCGGAGCATTAAAAGCTACATCTTCAAACGATTTAACCATGCGTCCTTTTGGAAAATTTTCGTACAAACCGCCATTTTCTTTTGAACCTGGATCTTCTGAATATTCTTTAACTAATGTTTCAAAATCTTCTCCAGATTTTGCTTTTTCTAATACTCTTAATGCATTATTTTTTACTTCAGTTTTTTCTGAATCAGATTTTTTCTTTGTTAAAAATAATATATGCCTAACTGTTGCAACTTCCTTATTATATTTATCTTTGCTATTTTCATATTTTTCTTTAATTTTTGATTTTGTGATTTCTATCTTTGAAAAAATCTCATCATTAAAATATTTTTTAATAGTCAAATTTTTCTTTAGATCTTGCTTAACATCATCTATTGTAATTCCTTGTCTCTCAACCATAGTTCCAAACTTTTCTTCACCACCATACCGTGAATAAATTTTGGATAATTCATCCTCTAATTCTTTATTATTGATATTAACATTTTCTCTATCAGCACCAGCTAACAATAATTCTGTAGTTCCATATTGGCTTACTATTCTATTAATAAATTTGATTACTTGCATGCTATCTCTATTAACAAAATTGGCAGTATCTCCACGCATTGTTTGCAATACCAATGGCATAACATCATGATTGACTAAAATAAATTCATTTGTCTTTATTAATTCAACTGTTGTATCAGGTGCCATATATGGTGCTATTTTTGCCATCACTTCAAAGAATTCATACTCCTCTGTACCTTCTTTGTATTTTGGACCGGAAACTTTTTTTCCACAACTTATAAAAAATAAACTGAAAATGAGTAATAAAACTAATACTTTCTTCATAACTCTCCTTTTTTTTAAATTATTCTGTTAAATATTCTATTTTCATGTCATAATTCCATTTATCAAAATATAGATTTCCACCTTTCCATTCTAATTCTCCACGCTGGAAATCTATCGTTTCACTTCTTGGATAAATTTTACTTGGAAATAGTGGTTTTGAATAATCATCATTAACTATAAGTCGATATCTATCAATATTTCTCAAATAAAAATTATGTATATTTTCATTATCGGAAATTATTGTGCCAAATGATTGATCTATCGGTATCCAACCAATCCCCTCAAGATAAAATTCTCCCCAATCGTGCAAATTAATATGGCCTGGATGAAAATGCCACCCACTCTGCCATTTAGTTGGAATACCATTATAACGGGCTAATGTAATAAATAAAAGTGTCTGCATTCCACAATCGCCATGTTTATTTTCCAAAACATACATTGGTATATTTGACATCGTAGAATATTCTCTTGCGCTTGCCCATGGAATATTTTTATCTATCCATGTAAATATCTTTTTGGCTTTTAAATATGGGTTTGTTTCGCTACCAATAATCTTTTTCGATAATTCTTTAATTTCTTTTGTGAATATTATATGTGTTTTACGCTCACTTGTGTATTTTTTATAGAATTCAGTATTCTTTTTATATTTCTTAATATCTTTTAAATTGATTTTTTGATATTGTGCAAAGGAAGTTAGTGAAAATTCTACTTGAAATTCAGTTGGTTTATCTTTTACAGCAGGTTTCTCTAAATAAATGGTGCGTTGAAGATTTTCATTATTTGCTAATACATATTCTTTTACATTAGTTGAAATGAGTTTAACATTTTTTTGTCGAGCATTACTATTTCGTGGATATGGCAACCAGCAACGAATAATCTCTCCGACCGGGACAATATCGGCATCAACTGTAACCGTATATGTAAATTTAACTTTTGCTGGATTTACTAATTTTTTATCCGTTGTCTTTGCTAAATTAATAGTTTTTTTAGCATCGTTATTTAGAAAAATTTGCCAATCACTCTTTATAGGAGTATTATCTATCTCTTTTTTCTTATTTTTTGCTTCTTTATTGATTCTAAACAAATTTGGCACAGCATTTGAAAAATATTTCTTTTCCCCGTCAATTATTTTCATTTCTAACGATTTATTATCTTCCCATTCCAAAATTTGCTCATCAGTAACATTAGGAAAATACTTTTTTATCTCAGGCAAAATTTCATTAAGCGATTTATCAAAATCCAATTCAATACGATCCATAATTTCTTTTTTCATTTCTAGATCATATACCGCATTTTTTGATATTGAATTTGACATGATTTTTGCATTTATCATTTTTTTCGCCTTTTTATATTCTCCATTATTAATAAGGTTGTTAATATTATTATTGTTACAAAAGCTAAAAAATAGTAAAAAAATAATGGATAACGCTTTTTGAATATTTTTCATGGTATTATTTTTAAATACTTTTTCATTCATATTAATGTTTAATTTATAAAAATATATTCTTTTAACAAAACACTTTTTAAGATTTTTTATAATTATCTCGTAATTAAATTATGGAAACATTTCTCACTAAGATCTCAAAGCAAATACACACAAAGGAATAACTAAAATTATGAATGTTTAGTAAACATTTCACAAGACAAAAATCAGAGTATTATTCTTCATTATTCTCAACCTTATTCTTAATTTTTTCTTTGTATCCTTTGTGTTTTCTCATTCAATTTCCCCACCTGCAGCATGCAGACTATTTCTAATTCTCAATCAAAAAGATTTAAACAATTCACAAATAAAATCCCAAACTTTTATTAGTGAAGGAATATATAATCTTTCTTGTGGACTATGTGGATTTTCTATTGTAGGTCCAATAGAGATCATATCCATACCATCATATTTTGCACCAATCACTCCACATTCCAAACCACCGTGTACTACTTCTATTAATGCTTCTTTACCAAATTTTTGTTTATACACATCTTTACAATGTGCTAATAATTTTGAATCTTTATTTGGTTGCCAAGAAAAATATCCTTTACCAGATTTATAATCAGCTTCACCTAATTTTGCCACTGCTTCAATCTCTTT
>LSCC01000024.1 GCA_001577215.1 Fidelibacterota bacterium TCS52 | reverse complement strand
TTGAAGGTGAACAGGTAGGTGGTGCATACAATGCTGAATTTGTAATTGCAAAAACTGAAGATATAAATTCCGAAAAAAGAATTGAAGAAGATAATTTTGTTGCAGCAATAGAATGGTTTGATAGCTTAAATGTTGATATTGTTTCTTCATCACTTGCTTATAGAGATTTTGATGGTGATCTCAATGATTATTCTTATGAAGATATGAACGGCACGACGACTGCAGTAGCGCAAATATGTAATTGGGCATCTGACAGAGGAACCATCATAGTTACAGCTATGGGAAATGAAGCAAACTCATATTCAGATATTAACCAATCAATTTGGTCGCCTGCCGATGCTTTTGGTGTTATTGCCGTTGGTGCTACAGATTTTTCGGGCGAAGTAGCATATTTTTCAAGTAGAGGCCCAACTTCAGATGGTAGAGTTAAACCTGACATTTCTGCACCTGGAGTAAATATAACACATGCAGATTTACAGGGCGGTGTCTCTACCGGAAGTGGCACCTCTTATTCTACCCCATTAATTGCAAGTGGCATTGCACTTTTAAAACAAATTCATCCTGAATGGACTTTAAATGATTTTATTAATGTTTTTTCAGAAAATTCTTATTTACCAATCCCAAACAATGATATTGGTTATGGCGTTCCTAATTTTAATGAAATCGCAATTAATTCATTTAATAATGACACAACGAAATCAACTCTGAAGATCTGGCCAAATCCAACTAAATCAAATATTTCTCTCAAATGGACAAATACCATTCCAAATGAAACAATCAATATTTATAATCTGATCGGTCAAAAAATTCTTACTACAACTAATTTTTCATATAATAAAAATCATGAACTATATATTAGATTAGGCAACATTCCTATTGGTATCTATTTTGTTCAAACAAAAAACATTTCAGGAAAATTTGTTAAATATTGATGAAGTTTTAAGTTTGGGAGTTTGGAAAATGAACCATAAAAAACACACTAAATAGAGACAAATGAATTAATAATAAATAACTATGAATTAATTATAAAATGAATGTGATGATTGTATTTTTTTTACAACTCATCAACTTCAATATTGATCTTGTTGTTTATATTAATTTTCCCGCCGGCTTTTACCCTTCCAATTGTAGAACAATTAACATTATTTTTTTGAGCAATTTTTATAAGTTCTATCAAATTTTGTTCATCTAAAGAAACTAATATTACAGAGTGTGACTCACCAAGCAAGAAAAAATCGTCTCTTATTTTTCTATCAAAGAAGATGTCAGCTCCTAAATTTTGTGTACTATTTTTTACAATATTAATAAGAGAAAAAACTAATCCACCCTTAGATATTTTTATAGCCGATTTAATTATTTCCTTTTTTATGCTTTCGTGAATTACATAATTAACATTTTTAACTACTTCAAATTCGGGTTTTGGAAAAATTGTTCCATTACCCCTTTTCATTATAGATAGATATGCACTGCCTTTGATCTCACCATTTAAATTACCAATAACACATATAAAATCCCCGTCATTTTTAAAACACGGTGTTATTGGTGTTATTTTATCATTTATTAATCCATATGTAATATTTGAAATCGTTGAAGTTTTGTCATCCGCAAGATCATCCATTTTACAATTAAAAGCTGAAATATCAAAATATGAGCAAACTTCAGCAATTTGGTGAATAGTTTGTTTGGTCTCACTCTCAAGAAAATAGTTAATTGCTTTTATTTCAGATCCTGTAGCTATACTCTTTTGAATAGAATCTATTATGTTTACACTTATTAAATTTTGGTCAATTCCGAAACCAGCATAATCATCAATAGTAATTGCGATAGATTTGTTTAAATTTTTATGCCTTATACCTAACGAATCATTTGTAGTAAATAATAATTCGTTCTCATAACTGTCTAAAATTTTATAATTTTTCCGGATAATTTTTGTGGCAGCCATTCTTTTAATTGTTTTTAACAAATCCTTAGGTTCGGGAATTGTTTCAATATCACTATCGTTATTTTTATCCAAATCCGACCATTCTTCATGAGAACATTTTTGTAAATAATTTTCAGTTGAAATAACACTAAAACATTGAAATGGAATTGTTAATTTTTGATCATTATTAGTGGATATATTAAGTTCAGTATTTGTAATTATTTTACCAAGTTGGAAAAATTCTATTTCATTTAATTTTAAAAACTTTTTGGCTTCTCTTTTGAATTCCTTTTTGATAATTACAATCATTCTTTCGTTTAATGATGAAAATAACAATTCGTTAAGGCCATCTAATTTTAACTCATTGTAGATCTTTTTTGATAAGATATCAATTCCAACATTATGCTTATTGTTAATTTTTATAATTTCTTTTAATAAACCCTTTTCGGAAATTGACCTTAAATCTATTGTCCATATTTTTTTAAGCAGTTCAACCGTTTTATATTTATTTTTGCGTTTTGTATCACTATTAATTTCATCTAAACTATTTTTAACAATAAAAAGCAAATCACCAATGTTTACCTTTTCTTTTTTGTTGATCTCTCCTTTTATTCCGACAGTAACGATGTTTTTATTACTTTTATTCATAATTGTAATTAAAGGTTCACCACCTTTAGCAACCACCTTCTTTGCAATTATATTTTTATTACATTTCTCTTCATTATCAAATTCTGAAATTAAATAACAATTATCACCAATACTTACAGATTTGCTGGTTTTTAATTCTCGTAATATTTTATGATTATTTTTATGTTTATATAATTTATTATATTTATCAATATTCCGTTTATAAGCAATCAGGAGTTTTTCTTCTGCTACGGTCAATTCACCTTTTTTCAAAATGGAAATATCCTTAAACTCATCTTCCGACAAACATATTTTTTCTTTTTCCGCCACCTATTAACTCCAACCTGTTTAATAATTTCTCTTGATTTCAAGCTCTCTATAAAATAATTATTTTTTATATATTTTTCAACAAACAAAATAAATTATTTTTTCATATTCACATTAAGTTTTATATGACAATAATATTAGTTGTAATTAGTGTTAAATATATTTATAATATGTATGTTATTTTTAATATCTGGTAAAACGAAATGAATGCATTAGAAAAAATAAGAAAAAAAATTGATCGAACAGATCAAAAATTGATCAAACTTCTTGATAAAAGAATGAAATACGCATATCAAATTGGAATAATAAAAAGCGAAAATGATTTATCAATACTTGTCAAAGATCGTGAAAATGAAATTTATGATTTATTAAAAAAAACAAACACAAATCATATAACCGAAGATGAATTAACACATCTATATATAGAAATAATCAAACTTGGAAGGAAACATGGTAAACTGGGGAAACAGAACACAAAAAAAATAAATTAACTAAAAATTCAAGTGAGAAAACAACACAATGATAGTAATATTTGAAAACAATGCTAAACAAAAAGATATTCAAAAAGTTAAGAATTATTTAAAACAAAATAATTTTAGACTAAACGGATCGCAAGGAAAAGATCATTTTGTATTAGGTATTATAGGTAATGTAAACAAATTAAACATTGATAGGTTAAAAGAATTTGACGGAGTAGAAAATGCTATCAGGATCAGCGAATCCTATAAAAGATGTTCTCGGACTTTCAAACCAACCGATACAATTGTTAAAGCCGGTAATATTCCCATTGGCGGAAAAGATATAGTTATCATTGCAGGTCCCTGTTCGGTTGAAAACGAGAAAATGGTTCACTGTATTGCAAAAAAGGTGACGAAAAAGGGTGCAAAAATAATTAGAGGGGGGGCTTATAAACCTCGTTCATCCCCATATAGTTTTCAAGGTTTGGGTGAAGAAGGATTAAAATATCTCAAAGAAGCAGCCACAAAAAATAATGTGCCTTGTGTTTCGGAGTTAATGTCTGTAGATAATCTTGAATTATTTGAGAAGTATATTGACATTATTCAAATCGGCGCCAGGAACATGCAAAATTTTACGCTTCTAAAAGAACTTTCCAATACAAAGAAACCAATTATGTTAAAACGAGGTATTTCCGCAACAGTAGAAGAGTGGTTAAATTCAGCTGAATATATTGTAAGTGGTGGCAATCCAAATGTTATTTTATGCGAAAGGGGAATACGTACTTTTGAAAATTCTACCCGCTTTACTTTAGATCTTTCTTCTGTACCCGTTATAAAAAAATTATCTCATTTGCCGGTTATAGTGGACCCAAGCCATGCTATGGGAAATCGAAAATTGGTTTTACCAATGGCAAGAGCAGCAATTGCGGTAGGTGCAGATGGAATAATGGTTGAAGTGCACAATAATCCCAACGAAGCATTATCTGACGGTCACCAATCATTATTGCCTTATCAATTTGAAATATTAATGAAAAATATTAAGATCATCTCAAATGCAATTGGCAGAAAAATATATGAATCGGATTAAAAATGGATAATAAAAAATTACAATTTAGCGTGATCGGATATGGACGTTTTGGAAAATTATGGGCGGAAATATTATCAAAACATGGTGATGTATTTGTATTTGATAAAAACAAAAATATACAGAAAGGAAAATTTCACTTCACAGATCTAAATAAAGCACTCAAAAAAGATGTAATATTTTTATGTATTCCTATTTCACAAATGGAATCATTTTTAAAAGAAAACAATTCCAAGATATCAAAATCTTCAACAATTATTGACACTGCTTCTGTGAAAGAGATGCCTTTAAAATGGATGGACAAACATATTCCAAATATTCCACATCTGGGGCTGCATCCACTTTTCGGACCTGACAGTTATGCAAAAAACCGGATCAATTTAATAATAATTTCGGCTTCTAAACAATTCCCCTCACTTATTAAAAAATGGCAAAAAACATTGGTAAGCTGGCATTTCTTTACACGCATCGTTTCGGCATCTGATCATGACAAAAGCATTGCCTTTTCACAAGGAATGACACATTTTATTGGCAATATTGTAAAAAAAATGAATATCACAAAAACCGAAACACCAACATTGGGATATAGTATGCTTATGTCTGTAGAGCAGTTTTGTGAAAATAATACACATCAACTTTTTAGAGATATGATTTCATTTAACCGTTATTCGGGAGAAATGCTTAAATCATTTTTACAAGCTTCTCACAATGTGTCTTCCTATTTTAAAAAGAAAAATGTCGATTATAATTCGCCCTTTTCGATTGGTGTAATGGGAGCGAAAGGAAGTTTTTCACACGAAGCCGCAAATAATTGGTTAAATAATAACCATATCAAAAAGGGAAAAATAAAATATCTAATTACAGCAAAAAAAGTATTTGATGAACTTAATTTTGGTAAAATACAATTGGGTATTTTTCCGATTCAAAATGCTATTGGTGGCATAGTGGATGAAACAATATCGGGACTTTCAAAATACAGATGTAAAATAAAAGAACATTTCCCATTTGTTGTAAATCAATGTTTGATCAAACGAAAAGATTCTAAAAATAAACAACCGAGAGAGATACATTCTCATCCACAAGCTTTGAAACAATGTAAAGGATATTTAAAAAAGCATTTCTCAAATATACCATTAATTGAAGAAAATGACACAGCTACGGCTGCTCGAAATTTAGCGAAAAACAAATTGGGAAAAGGTGTATTTGTAATCGCTCCGGAAGCATCTGCAAAACTTTATGATCTAAAATTAGTTGAAAAAAATATTCAGGATCTTGGATACAACATTACTGATTTTGTTATTGTTATTAAGGATTAATCAACTAAAAAAAACAATAGTTATTTATAAATTATTTTCATAATCAAAATAGTGACTGCAAAAATTAAAGTTACCCCGTTAGCAATGATAATAGGTAGATCTTGAATTAAAATTCCATAAACAAACCATAGAAAAATACCCATTGTAAGCATCAAATACATCCCCAAAGATAAATCTTTTGTATGCTTTGTTTTAATGATCTTGACTGCCTGGGGTACAAACGAAAAGGTTGTTCCGATGGCTGCCATAAATCCAATTATTGTCATCCAATTCATATTAAAATTTCCAATTGATTTAAGCTTAATTTGGTAAATTCAAGCAATAAATGCAACATCGATTTTGCTTTAAGTTCTTTAATTTTTACATTGCTTGTGTTTTTTTGAAGTTTATCGCTTTTCATTTTAATCAAAAATCATTTTATAATATCTATCTAATTTTGCTTTTATTTCATCAATATTCAGATGACGCCCGGCACGGATTAATTCTTTACCTTCCGAATAGACAAGAATTGTTGGAACTGCAAATACCATTAAAAAACCTGAAGCCTCTTTATCGTCATCCAGTTCAATAAGATGAAAAGTGGCTCCTTTGTAATCTTTAGCCAATTCTCTCAATTTTGGTTGAATAATTTTACAAATGTTACAATTCTTGGTAGTTATATAAATAAAAGAAAATTTCTTCTGTTTCAGTTTTTGATAATCAATTTTATAATTTATACTTTCTCCGCTCATTTTGTATTATTTTTTCCTCTTATTTTAAATAATGTGATTTCATTTTGTGACCCTAATCTCATCTTTGGTCCCCAGAGTCCCGCCCCATCTGTTGTATAAATTTTCGTAGATCCTTCTTGATAAAATCCGTTTCCATATTTATAAAGTAAATCAATCAGTTTTGTTATTGGAAATAATTGTCCGCCGTGAGTATGTCCAAACAACATCAGATCAAAACCTTTTTCAACTCCGAACTTTATTCCTCTTGGTTCGTGATAAAGTAATATTGAAAATTTGTCATCCGCCAATTTAATATCTTTTAATTTGTCTTGCAATTGATGAGGTGATCTGCTGTAATTTATTCCGACTATTTCTATTTCATTATTGAAAATATCTTTATCGTTTCTCAACGCAACAACTGATTGTTGTTTTAAATATGATACAATTCTTTTATGATCATGATAATATTCATGATTACCATTTACAAAATAGATCGGGAGCGTGATGTTTTTAAAAATATTAAAATCTTCTAACTTATAGTTTTCAAAATCGATCAAATCTCCAACAATTACAATAAAATCCGGATTTTGTTTCATCGCTAATTTTAACACATTTTCCATATATTCTTTAGAAATAGACCCATATTGAATATCTCCAATTTGAACAAATGAATAATTTCTATTAATTTTATTCGATTCAATCACAAAATTTTCAACTTGAATTCTCTTTTCAAAATTATAAATTGACAATGAAATTAAAAATAAATATATAAGTAAAAGAATAATACCTGTTCTTTTTCTAATTAATAAATATTCCTTTTGAAAAATGTTAAATCCCCAATATACTATCCAAAACAACACAGAAATTGTGATGCCAATTATCAGAAAACCGAGATAATAATTAAGAATTCTTTGCAATCCAATAAAAAAATTATTACCAATTATAACGCATAGAAAATATAAAGTCAAATATGAAACATTAAATATTTCAACAAAATAAATAACTGTTTTTTTGTTTTTTTTGAAAAAATATTTGTTGAATATATTTAAAATAATAAATGATGTTGTGCTTATCAGTGTGAAAAACAGAATACAAATTACAATTATTATTGGTATATTGTCCAAAGTTAATTCACTTTATTTTGCTTTTTTAGCTCTTTTTCGATCATTCTCATTAAGCAATATTTTTCTTAAACGAATTGATTTTGGTGTTACTTCAATATATTCATCATTACCAACATATTCCATTGCTTCTTCTAATGAAAATTTTACTGCCGGTGTGATTGAAGTTTTTTCATCTGCACCTGAAGCACGCATATTTGATAGTTTTTTTGCCTTCGTTACATTTGCTACAATATCTTCATCTTTATTACTTTCTCCAATCACTTGCCCTGCATATATTTTTTCGTTTGGATCAATAAAAAATTGTCCTCTATCTTGCAACTTGTCAATGGAATATGCAACAGATAATCCTGTATTCATCGCTATCAATGCACCATTTCTCTTACTTCGCAAATCACCTTTCCATGGCTCGTAACCATGAAACCGATGTGAAATTACAGCTTCTCCTTTTGTTGCAATTAACATAGGATTTGTAATTCCAATTAATCCTCTTGCAGATATTTTGAACTCAAGGTTTATCCTATCATTCCTTGTTTCAATATTTAAAATATCACCTTTTCTTTTACTGACAATCTCTATCACCTTTCCTGACAATTTTTCTGGCACGCTTACACTTAATAATTCTATGGGCTCGTGTTTGAAGCCATCTATATTCTTTATTACAACCTTTGGCTGAGCTATTTGAAATTCATAGCCTTCACGCCTCATTGTCTCCACCAAAATTGACAAATGAAGAATTCCTCTTCCAAAAACTTGTAATTTATCCGGTGAATTTGTTTCTTCAATGCTCAGCGCTAAATTCTTTTCTGTCTCTTTGAATAATCGTTCCCTCAAATGTCTTGAAGTTACAAATTTTCCCTCTTTACCAAAAAATGGTGAATCATTAACTGTAAAAATCATACTCATTGACGGTTCATCAACTGAAATTGGTGTTAATGCTTCCGGCTCTTCAGAATCAGCAATTGTATCACCAATATCAAAGTGCTCAAGACCAACAATAGCTACTATCTCACCCGATTTAACTTCTTTTTTGGTTTTCTCTTTTCCCAATCCTTCAAAAAGAAATAGTTCTTTTACCACTGATTTATTTATTTCGCCATTTCTCTGAACAATCGCAACTTGGTCTCCCATTTGTATACTTCCACGATGCACTCTTCCCACAGCAATCCTTCCGGTATATGATGAATAATCTAATGAGCTTATCTGTAATTGCAATGTTCCTTTGTTTTCTTTTGGCGGATCAAAATATTCTATAATTGTATCCAACAAAAAGGTAACATCGTTAGTTGGGGTTTCCCACTTTGGCCCCATCCATCCAATTTTTGAAGAGCCATAAACAGCGGGATAATCTAATTGTTCTTCCGTTGCATCAAGTGAAAACATCAATTCAAAAACATCTTCATTTGTTTTTTCAGGATCACAATTTGTTTTATCAACTTTATTAATTACAACTACGGGTTTCAAACCTAGTTCTAAAGCTTTGTGTAAAACAAATCTCGTCTGTGGCATTGGTCCTTCAAAGGCATCAACAATCAGCAGAACTCCATCTGCCATATTTAAAACTCGCTCGACTTCACCCCCGAAATCAGAGTGACCGGGAGTATCAATAATGTTTATTTTTGTTCCTTTATATCTTACCGACACATTTTTTGATAAAATAGTTATTCCTCTCTCACGTTCCAAATCATTTGAATCCAAAATCAGATCCTGTACTTCTTGATTGTCTCTGAATAACTTAACTTGATGCAGAATCCTGTCAACAAGTGTTGTTTTGCCATGATCAACATGTGCAATAATTGCAATATTTCTTATATCCGTAATATTTCCTTATATTTTTTTATTATAAATCCCAACCCCATCGCCAATTTCATAGATCTCTGTTTTACCAGAATTATCATTTAAAAAATCACGATCAAATTTTCTTAATATTTCTACTCTCTTATCTGCGAATGCCCTTTTCTGTCTGACTTTCCCCTGCCACAGCAAGTTATCCAAAACAATAATACCGTTTGATTTCAGTTGTAATTTTGATAGCCGGTAATATTCGGGGTATTCTTCTTTTTTGGCATCTATAAAAATGAAATTATATTTACTTTTTGTCATCTTTAAAAAATTTATTCCTTTGTCAAAATAGACATTTATGGAATTTGAATGATTATATTTTCTAATATTTTGCCGTGCTTCAATTACAGCCGGTTTTGATACATCAATTGTATCAATTCTAAATTTTTTATTTAAATTTTCTGCCATAATTAAGGCGGAATAGCCAATAGCAGTTCCAATTTCCAGTATTTTTTCAGGTTGGTATTTTCCAATAATTTTACTTAAAAAGCTTACTGTTTCCGGCGAAATGATCGGTATGTTTCTTTTTATGGCTATTTCCCGTATTGTCGCAAACGGTTCGATGTAATCATGAAATTTAATCATTAATTCTTTCACCAATATGTTCAGCATCAAAACTCGGTTCCATTTTAATTAATTCTTTTGAAATTAAATCTCTCATTTCAGAAGAGAATTTTCTTCTCTCCTCAATTTTTGTGTCATTATAATCGGGCACTAATGGTTTCAAGATTTTCATTTCTATATCAATATTTTTAAGCATTAAAAAATTAATAAAATGACTGCCGAAATTCTGTTCATCTCCAAACCATGCAACTTTCAAACGATTTTCTTTATCAACTTTTCTATTGTTAATTTTTTTTATCGCACAAACATAGGGTAAAATTGGATATTTTAATTGATTTGCCGGAACAAATAAAGCCGACTTAAATCTATACAAAAATGTACCGTCAGAATTTGTTCCTTCAGGTGAAAAGTAAATATTAATTCGGTTTTTTAACGCTTCTTTTAATTTGTTAATATACACATCTGACTTACCACCGGAATCTCTATCAACAAATATCGTTCCGCCTAAACTTATGATAAATCCTAAAACCGGCCATCTTCTTATTTCTTGCTTGGATACAAATGCGATTGGCGTAAGTGAGCAAAGTGATATTAATTCAATATAGCCAAAATGATTTCCAAAGACAACTAATCCATTTTGCTCCGGAATATTCTCTTTGCCGATAACATTTAGACGAACTCCCAAGATCATTTTTAAAACATTAGCTATCCATTTTGAATTTTGAAATCCAAATCTACTTGAATACTTTTTAGAAAAGATCAATATGATCAATTTGGCAAATGTAAGATAAAATATTAGGAATATAACAAGAAGTAAAATTGCCAATAATTTATAAATAATTCTAATGATCTTCATTTACTTCTCCGGATTGTTTAATTTGCCGACAAAAAGAATCTGCTTGGTTTTGTTATCATAAATCATGAAAATAAATGGATGATCTGCCCTAAAAATTATTGGTTTGTCAGTTGGGCGTACAGAAGTAAGTTTCATTGTTACTGCCGTTGCTGCAGCGGCTTCTGTGCCTCTCTCCGTTACATCAATATATGCTTTATGTAACACATTTGATATCATCAAAGCCTCTCGCTCATTTTTATTAATTCCAGAGAAATCTGCTTTTCTTGTAAATGCGTCTTTCATTCCCATTTCC
>LSCC01000023.1 GCA_001577215.1 Fidelibacterota bacterium TCS52 | reverse complement strand
AATTTAAATCCTTAATGAGTATAATTATACTAAAAATAAAAATACTTATACCAACAAGTCCTTGTTCAAACAATATTTCTAAAAAAATATTATGAGGATAAAGATAAATCCCATAATCTTTAAATAAATTTGCAAAACCACCTGCTCCCGTGCCTATAAATATTATTGAAGGATGATTTGATAAATATTGTAATAATCTTTTTGCGAAAATAACTCGTCTGCCACTGCTACTAGCCATCCAAATATTTTGTTGGATATTTAAGTTACCTTTTTGAAATAATAATGAAAAACGATCAAGCATATTTTCTGGCAAAATAAACATTAATGCAATTCCAATAACAACTAAAAAAGCTACAGCAAATAATTTCTTTTTTATAGAAACATTTAAATAAAAAAACATGTATCCTAAAATAATTAAAATAGTAAATAATATAGGACCTCGAGTATTTGTTGCCAATAAAGTAACAACAATTGGTATCAGAGCAAACCATCCAATAATTTTATGTTTTTGACCTTCAGACTGAAAAATAGATAAAAACCATAATAATATACCAAGCCCAGCAACCCTGGCTAAATTTATTGGATTATTACCTTCTGTAATTGTAAATCTGACTATCATATGTTGCAACAAAGTACCGGAAAGAAGATATTTAATTAGTAGTGCTACATTAACTATTGCTATAATTAAAATCAAATATTTCAAAAATTCAATAAAGTTACGAACTCTCTTTTCTTCCTGAAAAACAACCATTCCACTAATAAACAAAAAACCATTAAAAAATATAAATTTGGCTATTTTCTCAATTCCATACTTCATTTCATTAGTATAAATAAGACTTATCAATAACATTAAGATAAAGGCCAGAAATAAGACAACATGCTTTTGTTCTAATCTAATTTTGTTATTACTAAATGAATAATTATATATAAAAGATATAATTGTAAATATTGTAAATAAAAATAATAAATTTAAAATTGGTATCTGGTCAGTAGGAAGCTGAAAAACATCTTTGAATAAGGGAATAACAATCATAATAGCAAATCCCAACTCAACCCATTTAAATATTATAACAAATGCTGCAATTATGAGAATAGCTAAAAGAAAATACATCATAATATGCTAAATATTCTAATTAATATTTTTTTTGCGAATAATAAAATACGAAACAGATAACATCCAAACCACAAATGTAGCCAAAATAACAATAATAGCCCTTTTGGGTTTTGCCTTTCTATCTGGACGATGAGCCCAATCTAGCACTTGAAGTGAAGGAGTTTGTTTTAATTCATCAATTTTAAAATTTTCATATTGGGGGCCAATAAATTTTAATACAGTTGTTAAATATTGAATAGTACTTTCATATTTTTTTAATTGTGCACCAATTTCAGGAACTTCAGAAAAATTAGGTATATAATTTTCATTTTTATTTAAAATGTCAGAATATTTAGATTTTAAGCTTTTTAACTCAATTTTTTTAGATTTCAAGGTAGGACTATCTTTGTTAATTGTCTTCTCAAACACCTCGATCTCTGTTTCTAAAGCTAGTATTTGAGTTTGAAGTAAAGAACCCGTTTGAACACCAGCAATAATTTGTTCCTTTAGGTCAATAATATTATTATCACTCATGAATTCAGCCATTTGATCACTTACTGTATGTAAACTATCTATTATTTCTAAATATCTATTTCCTATATTACCTCTATCGGTTTTTGCTTTTTTAACAGTCAGAGCTGTATTAATGGAATCTGTTGTATTTACAATAAAATTTGTAATTTCAGCAACTATATCTTGTCTTTTATCATAGAATGAAATATTAAGTTGATACTCTTCACCTAATTCAAGTTCTAAATAATTATCAAACTCTTTTAGAGTTAATTGCATATTTTCCTTGCCATACTTGTCCATAAGATCATATTTCTTAATAACTTTTTCTCTTAATTTTCTACTTTTTAATATTGCCATATATTTAAAGATACTTTCATTATCATTAAAAAGATTACCAATTCCCAATGATTGTAATCCTCCAAACGCCGACACAGAATTAGATGTTGTAGGTGATAAGATCACTGCTGTTCCTTTATACCACTTTGGCAACAATAAACTAACGATAATTGAAATAACTCCTGCAATAAAAGTAGTAATCAATATTTTTTTCTTATTTTCCCAAATAATATTAAAATAATTTTTTAAAGATATATTTTCTTGCACTTTTTCCCCTTAATTTTCTTTTAACTTTTAATTATTTCAACATCATTTCTATTCTTTCTATATTTTTTTTCACATTTTTCACAAGTTGCCTTCCCATTTTCAAATTTCAATTTTTCTCCACATTCACAAACCCATGCAATTCTGTGTGCTGGAATTCCAACTACCAAGGCATAATTTGGTACATCTTTAGTAACAACACTTCCAGCAGCAATGAATGCATATTTACCAATTGTGTTTCCACAGATAATTGTTGCATTAGCCCCAATAGAAGCTGATTTTTTTACTAAAGTTTTCTGATAAAATTTTGAACCTCGTTGTGGAAATTCGCTTCGTGGATTCAATACATTTGTAAATACCATTGACGGCCCACAAAAAACATAATCTTCTAATTCTACACCTTCATAAACAGATACATTATTTTGGATTTTTACATTATTACCGATCTTTACATTATTGCCTACATATACATTCTGACCGATTGAGCAATTGTCACCAATATTAGCTCCCGATTGAATATGAGAAAAATGCCAAATTTTCGTTCCATCACCAATTTCTACATTTGCATCAATATAACTTGATTCGTGTAAGAAATAATTTCGCTTATTCATTATAGTTCCTTTTATAATGGAAACTTTACTCGTTTTCCTGTCTTTGCTGACCGATAAATTCCTAAAATCAGTTCAAGTGATTTTCTACCGCTTCTTCCATCTGTATTTGCTTTTGACTTGCCTTTTAATGTATCAATAACATTTTGATAATATGGAATATGTCCATAACCATAAACATTTGGCGGATTATAATTAGATTGTTCAATAAACTTATCGTCGTCATCATAATCTTCAAATTCCCATTTTGATATATTATTTACAGCCAATCCACCTATTTTTACAGTCCCTTTTTCGCCAAGAATAGTAATTGATCCTTCATAATTTTTTGGATAAGTCAACATTGTAACATTTATTGAACCAATTGCACCATTACGGAATTTGATTACAGCAGAACCACTATCTTCTGCTTCTATTTTACGAGATAATGTTGCAGTTTCAGCAGTTACAGACTCTATGGAACCAATCAACCAATACAAAGCATCAACATAATGACTTGCTTGATTCATAAAAGCACCACCGTCAAATTCCCAAGTACCACGCCAATCGGCCATATCGTAATACTCCTGAGGTCTTTGCCAAAATACATTTGACTGAACCATATAAATTCTACCAAAACGATTTTTTAATATTGCTTTTTTCAATAATTGCATAGTTGTATTTAAACGATTTTGTTTAACTACAAATAATTTCACTTTATTTTCGTCTGTAACTTTAATCAAATCATCAACAGAATTTAATGTAATTCCCATCGGTTTTTCCGTCACCACATTTATACCTTTTTTTGCAGCCATTATCCCGTGTTTAGGATGCAATCCGCTTGGAGTACACACACTAACTATATCAATATTTTCTTGTTCAAGCATTTTTTCATATTTGGTATAATATTTCGTTCCATATTTATCTCCGGCTTTTTTTGCTTTTTCTTCAACAATATCACAAACAGCTACTAAATTTAAATCATTTGGGAATTCTTTTATTGATTCAAAATGATTCTTTGAGATTCTCCCACATCCAACTAATGCAATATTCAAAATTACCTCCGTATCTAATTATATCTTAAAATTGCTGCAATCGGTTCATATTTCTCCATATCAATCGCAACATATTCAATATTTGCATTTATCTTTAATGCTTCATGAACTAATTCATCAGAAATATCTTTGGTTCGTTCCATTGTATTATCACAACGGGAACAAACTTTAACCTCATTCTCACTAGAATAGCTACAGCTTTTGCAAATCCAACCTTTTTGATGAAAATCCTCTTTAATTATTAATGTGTCCACTCTCCCCTCTTCTAAAGCTTCTTCAACTTGCTTTAGTCCTAGAACTCCTTTCTGATCATTATAAAACTCATCGTTCAATTTATCTAATAAATTCTTTTCAAATAGATTTCTCATTTTCGACTCTGTTTTCTGAATAATTTCTATTACTTCATTAATTTTTGCCGAAGGTTCAATGACAACATCCATTTTTATTTTTTCTCTTTGTCCATCATTAATATATTTTTTAAAATCATTAAATATTTCGTTTTTTCCACCAAGCACAATCCAATTAAATTTTTTCCTTTTATCTATCTCCCTTAACGATTGAGAAACATTTTTATAATGTCGATGTAGATTTTCTTCGTGTTTTCTTTCATTTTTTCTTTCCTCACGCCCTTTAAATCCAGAATTATTTCTATCATTAGATAATATATTTTCAACACTAAATAATTCATTTATAGAGTTAAAATTTCTTTCGAATATTTTTGCTTTCCCTTGATCAATTAAAACAATTCCATATTTGCGTTGTGCAGATTTTGCTTCAAGTAATGGCCTCAAATAGACAGCATCTTGAATAACAAGGTCATTATTAATTTTTGACCCGAATTGGATGACTTCCCAAACTGAAGATTTGGAAGATGATATAATCATTATAGATTTGTCTTCTACAGATATTTTATTATTTAAATATTTTATGATACCATTAATATCTTGTTCTACGGATTCAATTTGTGTATTGTTCATATTTTTATAAAATGTTTTTTTTGTTTTATATTTATATAAATTATGAACTACGACTTTACTATTTTTTAACTTTTGGGAATCTGAAATATCTAAATATAAAGTGGTAATCGGAAAGTCATTGTTTTTTACAAATCGCAATTTGTTAATACTTTTATTTGAATTCATTTGACCTCCGTTTTTTTATAAAGAAAATTTAAAGTATTCATAAATTTCTCCTGAATTTTTCCAATTCTCAACACGTTTTATTATTACACACCCAGGAAATATTTGTTCCGCTTTTCCTTTCTTTTCGTAACCGCAAATGTATTCATATCCTTTTTTTAATAACCAATTCAAAGCTATTTTGTTCAATATATTTTTATATTTTCTTTGAGAATATTTTAACTTAATTTCGTGAGAGAAAATATATATAGTATTTCCCTTTCCCCAATTAATTTCTTTTTGAAAAAGATTTTTCTCACTTAATTTTTCTATTTCCATGCCAACGATAAATGCAATAGGTTCATTATTTAATCTTGCTAAAAATGACAATGTTTTAGGATATGAGAAATACCTTTTTATAGATTTTGTTATTAATAAAGAATTTGGAGATATTCTATCTCGATTATTATTTAAAAAGTTATTAATTTTATTTTCATCATCAACATCTAATTCTTTTACCAACTCAACTTGAAAATTATCTTCATTTTTTGCAAGTATTTCTACAAAATTGTTTTTTTTTGTCCTAAATAATGTATCAATATTTTCCATTATTATAATGTAATCATTTTATTATTTATTATCAACAATATATTAAATAAAAAAAAGCTCTGAAATAAAATTCAGAGCTTTTAGTTTTCTGGCGATTTCCTACGCTCCCACCTCGTTACCAAGGCAGTACCATCGGCTCCAATGAGCTTAACTTCTCTGTTCGAAATGGGAAGAGGTGTTTCCTCATCGATATCCTCGCCAAGAAATAATATTAATAAATGGGATGCAATTGAAACAACGATTATCTAAAATACATAACAATTAATTAATGGATAAGTCGATCGAATTATTAGTATCACTCGACTAAGTCTATTGCTAGACGTACATCTATGACCTATCAACTTCGTAGTCTACAAAGATTCTCAAGGGAAATCTTATCTTAAGGTAAGCTTCGCGCTTATATGCTTTCAGCGCTTATCTTGTCCGAACATAGCTACTCTGCAATACTGCTGACGCAATAACAGATGCACCAGAGGTTCGTCCACTTCGGTCCTCTCGTACTAGAAGCAGATCCTTTCAAATTTCCTACGCCCACGGCGGATAGGGACCGAACTGTCTCACGACGTTCTGAACCCAGCTCGCGTGCCGCTTTAATGGGCGAACAGCCCAACCCTTGGGACCTTCTCCAGCCCCAGGATGTGACGAGCCGACATCGAGGTGCCAAACCTCCCCGTCGATATGAGCTCTTGGGGGAGATCAGCCTGTTATCCCCGGAGTACCTTTTATCCGTTGAGCGATGGCCCTTCCACTCGGAACCACCGGATCACTAACACCGTCTTTCGACCCTGCTCCACTTGTTTGTGTCGCAGTCAAGCTCCCTTATGCGTTTACACTCTACGCCCGGTTTCCATGCGGGCTGAGGGAACCTTTGTGCGCCTCCGTTACTCTTTAGGAGGCGACCGCCCCAGTCAAACTGCCCACCAGACATTGTCCCCCTACCCGATCAGGATAGTAGGTTAGGATTTCAATTAGCAAAGGGTGGTATTTCAAGGATGCCTCCTCGTACGCCGGAACGCACGGATCAAAAGCTCCCACCTATCCTACGCATTACTAATCAAAAACCAATGTCAAGCTACAGTAAAGGTTCACGGGGTCTTTTCGTCCTTCCGCGGGTAGCGCGTATCTTCACGCGCACTCCAATTTCGCTGG
>LSCC01000022.1 GCA_001577215.1 Fidelibacterota bacterium TCS52 | reverse complement strand
TTTATTAAATATTATCACTTTCCCTTTCTCTCCTAATATCCTGATGTCATAAAGCTTCAAGTAGGGAATATGTCTATGTGGTAAACTGTAAACTGAAATATTTTATTTTGTAATACAATATATATTTATTATATTAAAAGTCATATGAAAATAAAAAGAATAGTAAAAAATAATACTAAATTGTAAATATATATTTACAAAAAACAGGAGAATTGTTATGTTAAAAAAAATACTACTAATTTTAAGTTTAATTGTTTTTCTACATGCCAATGGTACAGACAACCCCGCTTTTTCAAATTCATTCTTTCAACTTGGAAATAATCCCGCTCAATATGGTTTAAAAAATTGTGGGGGATTATTTGGTACAATTCAATCGGTTGGTTCAAAAAAACATTATGATATTTTATTAAATACAGGAGCTTTTGGTTCTGTAAGATATAAAAAAGATAGTACAGAAAATTTTATTCTTTCCGGCGGATTCCCAATTTTTCATAATTTATTTATCGGTGGAAATTACAACTTTAATACAGAAGAGTATTCGACAGGATTGATCTATTCTCCTATTAAATATTTATCTTTAGGGGCAAGATTGAGCAATGTAGCCGATCCTGATTTTATCAATTTGGGAGTTGGAATACGGCCTTTTACGAGACGACTTACACTTGGTTATATGTTCGCTTCACCGCTAGACAATAATCTTCAAACAACAGAATCAAATTCATATTATTATCTTGAATCTGAAATAATAGACGGATTATTATTAGGAGCAAAATATGATGCACAACAAGAAGAAACAACAATTTCTGCCGGACTGAATTTTTCACATAGCAATATTATGTTACATAAAAGTGAAAATAGTGAAACAGCTTCAATTGGTATTTATTCCAAATTACTTAATAAAATCACTATCCCAAAAACATATCATTATCTAACTTTAAAAGGGAAATATCATAAAGAAGATTATGGCATTTTCGGTCCTGATAAAAATTTTAATGAACTTTTACTATCATTAGAAAGATTTAAAAATAGTAAAAGAGCAAATGGATTGATCATCAATGTTAAAAAATTTTCTATGGGATTCTCTGAATTATTAGAATTATATGAAGCGTTGTTAGATGTTCGTAAATCCGGAAGAAAAATTTATTTATACAGTATTAACGGAAATAATGCAACTTTTTTACTTGCTTCAGCTGTAACAAAGCACATTACATATCAAGATGGAATCTATAATATCACTGGATTTGGTACATCAATGTTATATTTCAAAGAACTCTCAGATTCAATTGGTGTAAAAATTAATGTAGAAAGAGTTGGAAAATATAAAAGTGCTGCTGAACCATTTATGAGAAATGACATGTCAGAAGAAGCCCGCGAACAACATTCGACATATCTTGAATATATAAAAGAAATCTACATTAGTGCAATAAGTAGAGGAAGACGATTATCAAAAGAAAACATTAATGAAATCATTCATAATGGACCTTATACAATGCGAGATGCAAAGAAAAAATCATTAATAGATGATTTTGTTTATCCTGACGATATTAAAAAATATATCACAAAAAATGAAAATATAAAAAAGTTGAAATATAGAGGGCTTGATGAATTTAACCCGGAAAAAAGTTTTAGATATAGTTGGCAAAACCCTAAAATAAATAATGCAATTGCGGTAATTTATGCAACAGGAATGATCGTAAACGGAAAAAGCCAAATTTCACCATTTAATGGAAACGTTACATTGGGAGCGGAAACAATTTGTGCAAGATTAAGAATAGCCGCAAAAGATCCGCGAGTAAAAGCAATTGTCTTAAGAGTCGATTCTCCCGGTGGAAGTGGTTATGCAAGTGATATGATCTGGCACCACATTCAAAAGATAACTCATCCTAAGAAAAACAAGAAAAAATCAAAACCGGTAGTTGTTTCGATGGGAGATCTTGCAGCTTCAGGGGGATATTATATTTCATGTAATTCGAATTATATTTTTGCAGAAGAGAATACTTTAACAGGTTCTATTGGTATTTTTGGTGGTAGTTTATCCATCGAAAAAATGTTAGAAAAAATAAATATTAATTCAGATTCTTTATCTACCGACGAGAATGCTTTATTTAAATTTGCTTTTTATGATCCAAGCGAAAAAGAAAATAAATTTTTAAAAAAAAGAATAGAAACCGGATACAAATCATTTATTACAAAAGTTGCAAAAGGTAGAAATATGAAACTTGCAGAAGTTGATTCGATTGGGCGTGGTAGAATTTGGATGGCAAAAGATGCAGAAAAAATAGGATTGATTGATGAGATCGGCAACTTAAACAATGCCATAAAAAAAGCAGCAAAACTTGCAAAGCTTAGTAAAAATATAAATGTATCAATCCAACCCTATCCTTCACCGGGTTATGGAATGAAAATGCCATTTTTAAATGTTGTTTCTTACAAGGTGTTTAATAAATATCCACTTTTATCTGAAATTGGAGAAAAATATTATTCTCTTCATTTATATTCCGATGATGAAAATTTGATGTTGCTACCATTTGAAGAGTATGAATTTGAAGAATAAGAAAAATATAATAATATCAATAATCACTTTTTTTACTAACCGATATTTTTGAGCAAATCTATTTTGTATTCAACTCCTTATTCCTTTATTCGTGTTCTTTTTTATTTTCATATAGTAAACCACATAAGAATTATAGGAATATTAAATTTTTCTTATATTCACTTATATATCTTATATGGTTTATTATTCCGTATATTTATATTCTTAATTCGTGTCTAAATTATCAATCACACAAAAATGCAACAAATCCATTATACATCATCCATATATCTGCTTTACTCGTTACTTCAAATGGTGCATGCATATCTAACACTGGTACACCCGCGTCAATAACATTCATACCATAATATGCCATGAATTTTGCAATAGTTCCGCCACCGCCTTCATCAACTTTACCCAATTCTGAAATATGCCAAACGATATTATTATCATCAAAAATTCTTCTTAACTTTGCAACAAATTCTGCATTTGCTTCATTGGATCCGGCCTTTCCACGAGAACCTGTAAATTTACTAAGTACCATACCGGCATTTAAATATGCTGCATTTTTCTTTTCGTGTACCTCTTTCCAATCTGGATGAGTTGCAGCATTTACATCAGAAGACAGACAATCGGCAGAAGCTAAAATTTTGGTCAAAGCATTTACATTTGTTATTCCCTGTTTTTCTAATATTTCACCTACAACCATTTCAAGGAATACAGAATTTGAACCGGTTGCTCCATCACTTCCGATTTCTTCTTTATCCATTAAAAGTACAAGTGCAGATTTATCTATTTCTTTTGCATCAACAATGGATTTCATTGCTCCAAAAGTACAAACTCTATCATCTTGACCATAACCACCAACTAATGATCTATCAAAACCAATTTCACGAGCTTTACCGGCAGGCACAATTTCAATATCAGCTGA
Source organism: Fidelibacterota bacterium TCS52 (assembly GCA_001577215.1). GTDB lineage: Bacteria > Fidelibacterota > Fidelibacteria > Fidelibacterales > Fidelibacteraceae > TCS52. The sequence goes on along the minus strand of LSCC01000022.1, from coordinate 4,244 downwards.
AATAAAATCTTCTTCTTTTATTCCATATTTATCATTCAGCATTTCCATAATATTTAATTTGAATCTTTCCTTAACTTCAGTATCATCAGAAAATGGCATTGAACCACAGATTATATTTAGTTTTTCTCCCGGTATAAATTCACTTGCCTTTTTTCCCATTTGAGCTTTTTTTGCTAAGTGTGGAAGCAAATCAGAAATTGTAAAAACGGGTTCGTTTTCGTCTTCACCAATTACAATATTTTTTACTTTGTCGTTGGGGAAAACAACAACACCATGCATTGCCAATGGACGAGATAACCATTGATATTTTTTAATTCCACCATAATAATGTGTTTTCATCATTACAAGTTCTTCATCCTCATAAAGCGGATGTTGTTTTAGGTCCAAACGCGGCGAATCAACATGTGCAACAATAATATTTAATCCATCGGTAATATCCTTTTTCCCTTTTCGGAAAATTCCAAGTGCCTTTCCAAAGTGATTATAAAATACCTTATCGTTCTCTTTTGTCTTATTAATATCTTTAAATCCATATGGAATTAAATAATCTATTGCATTTTTAATTACCTCTCTCTCTGTCTTAGAATCATTTAAAAATTTCATATATTCTTCTGAATATTTATTCAACTCTTTAATTTTTTTCTCATCAATGCTGTCCCAAGCATTTTTCCTTTTGAAAAACAATTTTTTTGTCAATTCCTTTGCATCAGTTTTTTTGTTAAACATACTTCTCCTTTTTTATTATGCTTTTGATAATTTTTTATACCACCAATAACTGATCAATGCGATCAAAACTATTCCTATTGAGCCATCTATTGCAGATTGTGGAATTGGTGAAATAATAATATATTTTATTAATTTCATTATTGTAAATGTTGCTATCGTGATCACTATCCAATTCAAATTTCGACGATAAAAAATAATATAGAGCATCAGATAAACGACACCTAAGATCAATCCTGAAATTATACTAAATGATATCGTAGTTGAAGCCGTACTTCCAATTAATAAGTTAAAAGATATGCCCAACAAAATTATCGTTATCGAAAATAAATAAACCAGTTTTTTATTTGTCCAATTATTTGATAATCTATTTATTGCAACGAAGATCAAGAGAACGATTGAAGTACTTTTTATAAAACTCAACACAGCATCAATTGATATTCCCAAAAATGGTAAATAATTATTGGCAGATGAATAATTTCCAAAATATGGAGATAGTGAAGGAGCAAAATTATTTATTAACGCCATGATTCCCAATATCATCAATCCCAAAGAGACACCATTAATTATTCCATAATAGCTAAATTTTCTGCGTGACCTTTGTACCAATTTATAGACAAATCCTATCACAACCGGAAAAGCAAACGACATAGCAATCGCAGAAATTATTAATCCGATCACTACAATTAAAATAACATTTTGAAATGGTTGACTTGTTGGTATCCCTGCAATTACACTATTCCAACCATTTATCTGTGAGAATATCACTAAACCAAACACTAACAATAAAAACTTAATGAACATATTTTTAGAAAATTCATTTCTTGACCAACTGATTATGCTGAATACAATACCAACAATAAACATCAGAACTAAAATACCTCGAAATATTCCATTGAAAATATCCATTTTTTTATTTTTTTCCGTATAATTTCTATCCCATTCTTCAGGAATATGAACTATTCCATAAAAATCAGATACTTCATCTCCACGGATTCTTACACCTAACCTACCCTCTCCTTTTTCTAAAACATAATTCACAGTATCGGCATAGATAAAATTCCAATCGGTTCTGTTTTCAAGTTTTTTCGGTGTTGCAGAAACTTCTTTTAATTGTGCAGGATCTAAATTATAGAATTCTTCAATTTTCTTATCAGCTAATATTTTAGCTTGATCTTTTTCCAAATTTTTACCTTTCCATGATTCCGGTATTTTATGATTATACCTCAAAATTTTCCCATTTTCAGAAATGAAAACTCGATATTCCTCAGCGCGATCAATAATGTCACCCTCAAATTTTGCAAATCTAATTTCCCAGTGTGGCGGCAATAAAAATTTATCATGAAGAGATGTAAATACCTTATCGTTACTTTCTTGCCAAACAAACTTATGGTTTTTCTCTACATTGTCATATATCATAGATTGTATACTCCAATCATCAGAAAGCTCACCATAATTTTCTTCAATAACATCTTTTGCAATTGTCTTCGCATCATTGCGAGTAATCGTTAAATCTGGCTCATTTGTATGAAATGATGAAAAATTTATCCATAGAACCAATCCAATTAATCCGGCAATAAAGATCCAACGATATTTTTTTACATCAGTCGTTTCCGAAATAATCTGCTCTTGTGCTTCTGTTTTTTCTATTTTCTTTATTTTAGGTGGTTTTGGTAATACTGCTTTATTGAAATATTTTTTTGGAACCTCAGACCAATTTTTATCTTTTAGCCATCGCCATAATACGATCCAGAGTGGAACAAAAAATAAAACAATTACCATAATACGATTTCCCCAAATTCCGGATGCAGATGAAACAAAAATTGGGAAAGCAAACCAAATCACATCAATAGCAAAGTGTAAAATGATCGCCGGTAATAAACCGAAATATATATAAAGTAAACCAACTCCAATAAATGGAATTATCATTTCAACAATTCTTGCGTAAGCAGGTTGATTTGGATAATTTGCATGACCGGCACCGAAAATAATCACTTGAACAATTAATGCTAAAATTATCCAGAATTTTTTTCTGCCATATTTTTCGGCAATCAAAATAGCACCTGCCAATGGAATTGCTCTAAAAAGCGTTTCCTCAAAAAATCCTGCATGAAGCGATATAAAAACGGATGAAAACCATGGAAATACAGTTGCTAAAACATTTGGATCAAAAAGAGCTTCGGATGGACTCCACCAACCAAAATATTTATTTACAATAAAATAAAACAATACATCTAAAGCGAAAACTATCGGAACCAATAAGTATGCAGCAATCGTTCGTCCTAACACAGGAATTGAATTTCCAACATCCGGAGACCAGAGTTTCCATGTTTGAATCCTATTTGGAAATGCCTTTCGGGTCAATCCTTCTGCTGCCATAAATGTCAACAAGTACATCCCGGTAAACAATAATAATAATCCGAATAACTGAAAAATATTTGAGAAAATATATGTTTGCATTGAAGTGGAAGTATCGTAAAACATCCATTTTAATGGGAATTCATTTAGTTGGACAAGAGTGAAAAGCACAGCAACAAAAAGTGCCCAAAAGAGAGCCGGTTTAAAAATAATCCTGCGCTGACGCATTAAAATAAACAATCCAAAAAGAATTCCAAAACCAACATATAAAATGAGCATAGCAAAAATACCAACTTGAGATATCGTCTGATTTGCCGAACGCATTTCATCATATCTTCTGTCGAATCCTTCCGGAATTTTAACAAAATGAGTTAATTCCGTAAATTTATTTCCGCTGACGACTAATTTTAATCTATACTTTCCTTTACCAATCTGCTTATCGTCCCTTTCAAATACAAATGAATGATCGATCCTTCCGTTTGTCTGCTCTTTGTCAGATTCTTCTACTAATTTATAATTAGAAAGATCTATTTCCCAATCGGTTACGGCTCTATTTTTGGCCAATTTTTTTGCTTTTTCAGAAGTTAGGTTTGGTAAAATTTTATCCTCTGAAAGTTTTTCTTTTATTCCATAGGGAACACCTTTTGAAGTAAATGTAAATAAAACCTCATTGACTTCTTGTTCCTTAAAATGACGCACCTTCCAAGTATATGGTGAATAAATTCCACTCTCCAAAACTTTATTATATGATTCCTTCCCACCGGCTTCTAACTCTACAAAATTCTGGAATTTTCCGTCCACTCCATAAGAAGCAGCTTGTCTATGATCTTTTGGACCTACATTATATTTTTGAGATAATTTTTCTGCAGACTGCAATGCATCTTCTCTATTCATCGTTATTTCTACATTTACGATCGGAAACGCCTTAGGAAAATACGAAAATGCAAAATACCCACATATTATTGAAATCATGACAAACAATGTCCAAAACCATGATTTTCTAAACATTTCCTCCTCCTTTTATTATTTCTCAAAAAAACTATCAACTGTAATAATATACATAAACAAGAATTTAAATACAAAATATATCCTTTATTTTTTATTTAAATATTCATTTATTTTATTAAATATTATCACTTTTCCTCTTTTCCCTAATATCCTGA
>LSCC01000021.1 GCA_001577215.1 Fidelibacterota bacterium TCS52 | reverse complement strand
AAGTTTCACCATTTCTTCCTGCTCACTGGTTCTGATTGCACCATTAATGAAAGAAACTGCAATTTCATTATCTTTCAATTTTTCAATATCCGATTTTTTAAAATCCATCGCTACCGGCCACATAACAATATCTACGGCTTCTACAACAGGCAGAATATCTTCCGCTAAATCCACAACTGCTTCTTCACATCCTCCGCAAGAAGCACACCAGTAAAATGCAATTTTTGGTTTAATCATTTTTATACTTTTCTCCACTTTAGATATAATATTATTATTTTTCTTTCCATTTGTTCTGACCTTCAATATAAAGATCATTTCCTTTGCAATCATTAATTACTATTAAAGGCATATCCTTTACTTTCAATTTTCTTACCGCTTCCGGTCCTAATTCATCAAATGCAATAACTTCTGCTTTTACAATTGATTTTGACAAAAGTGCCGCCGCTCCGCCAGTAGCTCCGAAATATACTCCACAATATTTTTTCATTCCGTCAATTACTTCTTGCGAACGCGGTCCCTTTCCTATCATTCCTTTCATACCGACTTTTAACAATGTATTTACAAACGAATCCATTCTGTAACTTGTTGTCGGTCCTGCTGCTCCAATTACTTGACCTGGTTTTGCCGGTGAAGGACCAACATAAAAAATCACACTACCTTCCACATTAAAAGGTAAATCCTTATTTTCAGCTAATAAATCTACCAATTTTTGATGAGCAGAATCGCGAGCAGTATAAATCGTTCCGGATAATAAAATCTCATCACCAATTTTTAAATCTTTAATTTTATCTTCCGTTAATGGTGCTGTCAATTTAATACTCATTTATATCTCCAATAAATTTACTATATCTTAATATATACTATTCTATATAACAATGCTCTTTTTTCTGTTTGCATTACATTGAATATTTACTGCTACAGGATAAGTTGCTATATGACGAGGATATACCTCAATAAATAGATCTAATGATGTAATTTTTCCTCCGAGTCCTGCCGGTCCAATACCAAATTTGTTAATCTCTTCCAGCCATTCTGTTTCGTATTTTGCAATCTGCTTATCTTTATTTCTATCGCCGAAATCTCTCATAATTGCTTTCTTTGCTAAATAAGCAACATAATCGAAAGTTCCCCCAATACCAACTCCGATGACTGTAGGGGGACAAGGATTGCCACCCGCATTTTTTACAGTTTCAATAACAAAGTTTTTTATTCCTTCAACTCCATCTGCAGGTTTCATCATTTTTATTCTACTCATATTTTCAGAACCACCACCTTTTGGTAATAATGTGATTTTCACCTTATCACCCGGGACAATATCAGTATGTAAAATCGAAGGAGTATTATTCCCCGTATTTTTTGGATTTGTTATTGGATCTTTTATTATTGATTTCCTCAAATAACCTTCGGTATAACCTTCGCTGACACCTTTATTTACTGCATCTTGAAGTGATCCACCTACAAAACTTACTTCTTGACCAACTTCCATAAATACAACTGTAAAACCTGTATCTTGACAAATTGGTGTCTTATCTGTTTTACTAATTTTAAAATTTTCTAATAACTGTTTTAAAACCGCTTTTCCTACAGATGATTTTTCTATTTTTTCAGATTCTTTTATTTTTTTAATTAACTGATCATTAGCAATAGTAGAAGCTTCCATAGACAGTTTTTTTATTATTTTAGAAATTTCGTTTACTTGAATTTCACGCATTAATACTCCCTATTATTTCAATACCTTTTTTATCGTATTCCCGATCTTAGCAGCAGTTTCTGCAACTTTTACATTTGCCTTATTCAATGCATTAATTTTTTCTTTTGCTGTGCCTTTACTTCCGGCAATTATCGCTCCCGCATGCCCCATTCTTTTTCCTTTTGGAGCCGTTTGACCGGCAATGAATGCAACAACGGGTTTAGAAATATTTTCTTTTATATATTTTGCCGCTTGAATTTCCAGATCGCCGCCAATTTCACCTATCATTACAATCGCTTCTGTATTTTTATCAACCTCAAATAATTTCAACAAATCAATAAACGAATATCCAATTATTGGATCACCACCAATTCCAATTGCAGTAGAAATTCCATATCCGGCATTTACGACCTGATTCGCTGCTTCATAAGTAAGCGTTCCGGATTTTGAAATTAATCCGACTTTTCCTTTTTTAAAAACAAATCCCGGCATTATCCCTATTTTTGCTTCTCCCGGAGTAATTACTCCCGGACAATTCGGACCGATCAAAATAGTATTATTCTTTTGTAAATATTTTTTTGCTATTACCATATCTTTCGTGGGAATTCCTTCGGTGATACATACAATAATTTCCACTCCGGCTTCCGATGCTTCCATAATTGCATCTGATGCAAAAGCTGGTGGAACAAATATCAATGATACATTGGCTTTTTTTTCTATTACTGCTTCTTTTACAGTATTAAAAACAGGTATTCCAAGATGATCACTTCCGCCTTTTCCCGGTGTAACTCCGGCTACAATATTTGTGCCGTAATCCATACATTGTTTGGCATGAAATGATCCTTCTTGACCAGTAAAGCCTTGCACTACAACTTTTGAATTTTTATTAACTAAAATACTCATTTATATATCTACTTTATTTTTAAATTTTTTACATTATCAACTAATGTTTTCAAATTAGATTTGTCAAATTTTGAGAATGCAAACCATTTTTTACCCAAATCTTTAATTGATGCTCCAATATGATATATTTCTTTGTTGTCAATTATTAAAAAACGATCGTGTGAATCTTTGAATTCTTTGATAGTAATTGAAGGATATTGTTCATTGTGTTTTTGTAAATCAAGAAATAATTTTTTTGTAACTTTTTGTGTATAAATAATAGCTTCGCAATTTTTTTTTCTTTTTGATAATAGTACCAAAGTAGATTCATCAATATAATTATCAATTAGAATGATTGAATTATTTGCTCGTTTAATTAATTTTGAAACAAATACAAAAGCATCAAAAATCTGTCCATTATAAAATATCCCTTGTTTCGGTTTGATCTGTTTAGATTCTATTGCTTTAAATACTTTTTCTAATTTTGTATCTGTTAACAGTTGCTTTTGCTCTATTGTATCTAATCTCTGAAAAATCATAGCATTATTTACTATAAATTTTCTCATATTAACAAATGCTCTCATTATTTTAATATTTATTTCAATAGCTTTTTTGTTTGTAAGAACTCCTGATATACTTGCAACCCCTTGTTCAGTAAAAACAAATGGAAGATAACCACCAAGATTTTTTTTTGAAGGTATCGCATTTTGCGATAGCATAAATTCAACCTCTTTGTCAGTTAATTGAAACATAAAATCATCAGGGAATCTTTCAATATTTCTTTTAACTTGTTCTCTTAATCTAATCGATTTAACTCCATAAAGCTTCGCTAAATCCCTATCTAACATCACTTGTTGATCACGAACTGTAAATATCTTATTTTGTATTTCTTTATTTTCTAATATTTTAATCTCTTTATTCATTTCATTTTGTCAACTTTTGTTTATTGCTAACTCTACACATTTTCTCGCCCCATCTTCCAAATCGGTAGCGGAAATTATTTTAGGTATATTTGATTTGTTTAATATGTCAACCGCTTCTTTTGCATTTGTTCCATCCAATCGAACAATGATCGGAATTTTAATATCAATACTTTTTGTTGCTTTAATAATTCCTTTTGCAATTCTATCACAACGAACGATTCCGCCAAAAATATTTATAAATATCGCCTTCACATTTTTATCTTTTAAAATTATTTCAAATCCCTTTGCAACCGTCTCTGCATTCGCTCCACCACCAACATCCAAGAAATTAGCCGGCTCTCCACCTTCATATTTAATTATGTCCATTGTTGACATTGCTAAGCCGGCACCATTTACCATACAACCGACATTTCCATCGAGTTTAACATAATTCAAACCATATTTATCTGCTTCAACTTCTGTAGGATCTTCTTCTTCAAAGTCCCGCATTGCAACAATATCTTTATGGCGAAATAAAGCATTATCATCAAATCCCATTTTTGCATCCAATGCAATAAGTGAATTGTCATCCAACAGTGCCATTGGATTAATTTCAACTAAACTACCATCCATTTCTGAATATGCTTTATAAAGAGCTTTAGAAAATTTAATAAAATGTTTTATCTGTTCTTTCTTAAATCCCAATTTGAATGCTAATGCTCTAGATTGAAAATCTTGCAATCCAATTAAAGGATCAATATCAATTTTAATAATTTTATCGGGTGTTTCAGCAGCAACTTTCTCAATTTCTACACCACCCTCCATTGAAGCCATCATTACAGGTATTTCCTTCTTTCTATCCAGAACAATTCCCAAATAATATTCTTTTTTTATGTTTGCTGCTGATTCTATATAGACCTTTCTAACGATCTTGCCTGCACTACCGGTTTGATGTGTTACAAGTTTCATTCCAAGAATATTTTCCGAAAAATTTTCTACATCATCCAACGACTTGGCAATTTTTATACCACCTGCTTTTCCTCTCCCACCTGCATGAACTTGAGCTTTAACTACCCATTTTGTACCACCGATCATTTTAGCTACATTTATAGCTTCAGAGAATGAATTAGCTAATTTTCCTGGTAAAATCGTAACACCAAATTTGCTTAAAATGTTTTTTGACTGGTACTCGTGAATATTCAAATAAATAATTCCTAAAAGTTAATAATTAGAGATATTTATTAATTTTCTGCTATTAAATTCACTTATTTAATATTTTCGTCTTCATCTTTACTATAAATATAATAATTTAAAAATAAATGTCAAAAGAAAAATTATTTTTTATTCAAATAATTGGTTATATATTGAATTATCGCACCTGAAAATACATCTATATATTTATTTCTATTCATTTTAAATAACTGAGCTGATTCACTTAAATTTTTTGGTAATGGATCAAGCAAATTATGGTCCGGATTTGAATATTGCTTTGCTTTTTTCTTATAAATTTCTTTTTTACTTAATCCGGTTATTACAGCTTGACAAATTCCGGTCAAGAGAAAAAAATGATTAGCCGAACCATCGGCACTACGCAATTCCACTGTTTGTCTTTTAGATGGAGAGTGAAATGATTCTTTACTATTTTCATTTATTATTGAAGCCATATCTTCGCCATTTTGCCAAGCAAGTGGAATTCTTATTAGAGCATTTCTGTCTAATTCATTCCAATATGCAGTTGATGGCGCTTCTTGTCCTGAATTCAATCTTTCATAAGATGACTCAACTCTATTACCTATAGCTGTTAATGATGATGCGTATTCACATAATGTTGCAATTATTGCAAGTGATTCATCTGACAATTCTCCATTTTCATTACGCATAATATTGTCTTTGTTCTTCAAAAGCTCTAAGTGGAAATGAAGTCCGTTGCCTGCATGGCCACTCTGTAATTTAGGCGCCATACTGAAACCGAGTTCATATTTTGCGGCAATATTTCTTGCTACCCATTTTGCAATCGAGACATTTAATCCCGCTGTTTCTATTGGAGCAGGTAAAAATTCTACTTCATATTGCTCTGCATGTTTTCCATTCCACAGAGAATCCGATTTCTCTATTTTTGGAATATATCCAACTTCACTGTGTGTATATTTTACATTGCCTGTAATTTGACTTACAACTTTTGCAATTTCATTTGCTGCTGAACGATATTTAATAAAAGGTGTTGTTTGATGATATCCACTTTGAGCTTGTAAATTGAATGAACTATTTTCGTATTCACCAATTAAATAAAATTCCAACTCACCAAGTGCCCATAATTCAAGGTCATTTTTCTCTTTTATCATGTTAGCAGCATTTATTAAAACATTATTGGGAGTAAATTCAGCTCGTTTTTCATTTTTATTCACGAAATTACAAATAATATTTATTGAATTTTCATCAAATGGATTTTCATAAGATGTTGAATAATTAGGTACTATATACAGATCAGATCCACCCGTTGGAATAATTTGTTTAAAAATACTGCTACCGTCTAATCGTTCACCGGAAGCAAGAATTCGATTTGCATATTCAATAGAATTAATTGGAATTACCAATTCACGGATCTCTCCTTCCAAATCAATATACTGAAAATATATTGTGTCAATATCATTCTTTTGAATATAATCCAATATATCGCTTCTTTGTATATCTTGTGGTTGTTTGTTTTGTTTATAAGCAATAGTCAATTCCATTTATTACTCCTTTTTTGTTTGTTCAAGTGCAAAACAATTTGATCAATACTACACTAATAACTTGCTTAAATTTAAAGATATTATTTTTTAAAAACAAACATATCTATTTAAATTTAAAAATGTATGCGATTTATGGAGTAAAATAACCGTGTTGTTTTATTAAATTTCGAAGAAATTTAAACATGATAGTAAAATATTTGTAAAAAAAAGCTTCGCTTTTTCGCATTAACATGTCTGCTCCGCAACTTTAGTGTATCGGGGATTAATGCACTCCAAAAACATAAAACAAATTATTAAAATATCCTGACAATACTAATATTAAATGTTATTTATGACGGAAAATTAAGTGAAATTATATTTGAATTGTAATTGTTTTTTATTTTTAATTATTTGTATTTTCTTTGTGTTACTTGTGCGCTTAGTAGTAGTTTTTTGTGTTTTATTTGATTTTTTTACACTTCACTTTCACTTTTTTTTCTTGTAAAAATACTAACTACAATAATTGTTAACAGAGCTAAAGCAAAACTTACAAATCTAACTGAGATAAAATCATTTAAAAAAGAAATATTCTTCCAAATGATAGTTGAAAATGCACCCATAAGCATTCCTGCAATTGCTCCCTGTTTAGTAATTTTTTTCCAATAAAGTATTAATAATAAAACCGGTCCAAAACTCGCACCCAAACCAGACCATGCATAAGATACCATTGCAAAAACCATATCTTGCGATTTATAGGCCAAAAGAAAAGCAACAGCTCCAATAATTATTGTGGCAACTCTACTGATCAAAAGCATTCTTTCGGGTGTAACTTTTTTTCTACCAATTTTATGATAAATATCTTCACTTATTGCAGAAGTTGTTACCAACAATTGTGAATCAGCAGTAGACATCATTGCGGCAATTGCACCGGAAATCAATATTCCGGCAAACCAAGTTGGTAATAAATGAGTTGCCATAAAAGGCATAAGTTTTTCCGGATCGGAAAATTGCTCTGCACCATATAATTTCAAACCAATAATTCCTAAAAAGAAAGCTCCAAAAAAAGCAGGTACAGCCCAAGAAAATGCAATTCTTCTACCGATTTTTAATTGTGATGATCTGTTGATCGCCATATATCTAATTAATAAATGTGGCTGTCCGGTATATCCAAATCCCCAACTTAATCCGCTAATAATTCCCAGCACGGCAAAAATACCAACTTTATTTCCAACAAAAGATTGGAAATTTGGAGTCAATGAATTAATTTCACTCGCTGGCATACTATTCAATTCTATAAATCCAACGATTGGTAAGATCACTAAAGTAGCAAACATTAAAACCGCCTGTACAACATCTGTCCAAACAACTGCAAAAAATCCACCCAAAAGTGTATAGATCAGAATAATTCCTGCACCAATGATCATTCCTTGAAGTTGAGATATTCCGAAAGTAACATTTAGTACTTTGCCCGCTCCGCTAAATTGAGCTGCAACATAAAATGTAAAAAAGAAAGTTATTATCAAAGAGGCAATTATTCTTAAAGAATTCCCCTTATCATCAAAATAATTAGTAAATAGATCAGGTAAAGTCAAAGAATTGTATTCTCCGGCAAGTTCTCTCAACGGAATAGCAATAAATAACCAAGCGAAAAATATTCCAAGCAAACAACCAACAACAGACCATATTTCCAAATAACCAACTGCCAGAACCGCTCCGGGCAATCCGACCAAAAGCCAAGCAGATTCTCCACTTGCACGCTCAGATAATGAAAGTGCCCAAGCACCGATCTTTCTATCTGCCAATAAATAATCAGCATGTGTTTTGTTCCTTTTGAATGCCTTATAACCGACAAATAACACAATAAATAGGTAAATAAATAATCCGACTGTAATTGAATTCATACTATTGCTCCCAAATTTTTAATATGTTTTGCAAATAAAGTGCTTTATATTTTATTATTATAAGATACACAACAATTTTCATTTCGGTTAAAAACTACTATGTATATTCTATTTCTATCTAATGTATTTTGGTTTGTTCTATAGTTAATTTTTCTACTCCATTCCCTTCCACATTGCATCCCAAGGCGGTAAAATAATCGGTTCTGTCTCAAGTGCTTTCAACATTTTATCAGTCAAATGTTTTTTCTCAATTATTACTCCATACATATATTTATCAAACCAATCATTTCCTAAAGTCCAGTATCCATCCCTGCCTCTATCTATTCCCCAAGAATTTTCTACTAACCATTTTTGTGGTTTATTATTTTTAATATCTACACCTACAAAAACCATCGCATGAGTTGGAATTGATTCGTTATAGAGAACTTGTTCTTTTCTTGTAAGATCAAAATTAATACCGAACAAACTTTCATAATCTTTAATTCCTCTGATCATAAAACCATCACTATCAAATTCCTTTCCAACATCACAACCGAACCAAACGGGAGTATCATCCATGATCTGAGCTGTTGCCAATTTTTTCATATCATTTGTCGGTAAATTTAAAACGAACATATCTTTTTTATCAAACATATCTCTATCCAATTCCACTCTATATGTCTGATAATATTCTTCTAACGGATTACTTAAAATATAAACATAATTTTCTAAATCGACTTTTACTATTTTTTGAGCAAATTCCTGTGGTGTATATTCCCTATCAATTTTCACATCACCATCTGCATTTTTATATTTCCAAACAAAGCTTTTGGGTGGTTTACCAAATGTCAATACAAGT
>LSCC01000020.1 GCA_001577215.1 Fidelibacterota bacterium TCS52 | reverse complement strand
TAATAAAAATAATTAAAGGTAGATCAATATTATTTTTATTGTTCTTATTGATTCCTTTTTCATAATATTAATAATTTATATACATTAAATTTAAATGCCAAGTATTTATTAAAATTTTCTGGTATTCTAAATTTTTAATGTTTCTTACTTGAATTAAATAAAATAATTCACCATATTTACATAACCTTTAAAGGAATGAAAATGAATATTATAAAACTGATTTTTTGGACTTTTATACCGGGATTGGAATTGAGATGGAGCATTCCTTATGGTATATCTATACTTAAAATGCCTTGGATCGAAGTTGTTATAATTACATTTATTACAAATATTTTATTAGGTCCTGTAGTTTATATTTTATTAAATAAATTCGTACATATTGTAATAAAAATTAAATTTTTTAATAATATCTATGAAAAATTTGTTATTAGGACACAACGAAAAGTTGAGACTAAAGTTGAGAAATATGGTGAATTGGGTTTAGCATTATTTATTGGTATTCCCCTGCCCGGTTCCGGTGTCTATACAGGAGCACTCGCTGCATTTATACTTGGGCTTGACTTTAAAAAATTTTTCATTGCTACCGTAATAGGAGTTTTTATAGCCGGAATTTTAGTAACTATCGCAACTTTAACCGGTATAGAATTCTTAGAATTTATGTTAAAAATTAGATAGTAATATGAGGAGATTATAATGAAAGTTGAAAAGATCATTCCGGAGATAAATTTGATTGAAGATAATAAATTACGGGAAAAAGTTATAACAATTTGGAATGAGGCAATAAAATATCGCGGTTGGACGAAAGAATTGTTGTTGAATATTCCATTTACATTATTAGCCGAAAATGTAAAGATCGGTTTCTTAGAACATGTTCGAACAGTTTGTCTGCTTTGTATTGCAAATTATGATGTACTTGAGAAAATGCATGGAGAACGAGGAACAAAAGTAAACAAGGATTATTTGATCGCAGGAGCACTTTTAGCCGATGTAGGTAAGTTATTGGAATATGAAATAAAAGACGGCAAATCAATTAAATCCGATTATGGTAAATACATTCGTCATCCATTCAGTGGTGTTGGATTGGCATTTAAACACGATATTCCAGAAGAAATTATGCACATCATAGCAACTCATTCAAAAGAAGGCGTAGGAGAAAAACGATCACCTGAATCAATAATATTTCATCATTGTGATTTTGTTGATTTTGAATTAATTAAATAACAACTAATAAAAATTAAAATAAATAATTTTGATTAAATTTTATGACTTTTAATTAATCATTAAGTAAACTTTTTATTTAAAATATATTTTGCTTATTCTAATACTTTCCTAAACTTTAGAAAACCAATCAATCGCCAAATTGCGATTAGAACAATTCCATAGACAGCAAATATTCCTACTGCATACCAATATCCATAAAGTTCATTATTCCAGAACATCATTGGAAAATTCATGATTATTAATAGTGGTAATCCGATAAAAATTGAAATTCCACCACCATAAATATTGTCTTCTGCAACTGTTGTTTCAAATTCAGGATCCAGCACTCTAATCAAAACCAATCCTGAGTTTACAGTACCGGTTTTTTCACCAAATATCCCTATAAATCGTTCGAATGGATGATCATCAAAAGCACGATAAGCAGCCCAATAAACAAGTCCAATAGTCCCTAATCCACCTAATACCGACATTATTAATAGTGACATCCAGTATTTTACCACAATAGTAATTGATATGGCAGCAATTGCAGCTACAACAAGATAATCAATTGCCACTCCGGTTGCTCTATTCATTAAACCTGTATCAATTACATAACTTCTTTTTGTAATATCTAAAATTTTTCTTGTCAGTAAAGAGAGTAAAATAGCAAAAATAAAGTGAAATGACCATAATGTTGACGCTAATTCAGTTAATCCTGCAGATTCAAGCATACTAGCAAAGAGAAAAACAACTCCATAAGTAGCTAAATAAACGGATCCTATCAAAGCAAATTGAAATGCCATTGATTCAATTGCTTCTGTAGCGAGTGGAAGTTTTCCGGCACTTGGATTTTCTGCATCTTTCCATACACCCATTTTAACATCAGAAGTAACCTGTTCCATACCTGTTATCAGTTTTGTCTTTCTTTTTCTTATTCCCCAATTAATTAATGCTACACCTCCGAAAAAAGCAAATAAATAGCCAATAGCAGCAAAAGTCAATCCAACTAACCCACCGCCCTCAAAACCGAATTTTTCCCAATTATGACCTATTGAATACGCCAAACCTGGCCCCATTCCAAATCCCATAGGTACTAATAGTCCAATTCCCGGAAACAGATCAGGTTTTATTGTATAAATAAGAGAAAAAGCAACTAACATACCAATAATTCCCTGAACTAAAAAACAAGATATTCCTGTCATAGCTTGACTTAATGGACCTTTTCCCCAATGTGTCTTCTCCTTTCTTAGTCCCATTGCAATGAAAGTTATTGCTAATAAATGATAGACATATACTCCAAGCCGTTCTGAATTTAGTGGAATATATGCTCTTTGAGTATATCCTAATGCTCTGATTACAGGACCAAGTATTTGCGGACCAAGTATCAATGCAAAAAATCCACCTAATATATTATTTGGAATTAGGTATTTGCGAAAAACCGGAATATACCTTCTCATTGCAGTTCCAACAATTAAAAACAAGCTTAAAAATGCAAAATCAAGCACTGCATCTTTTAAATTTATACTTAGATCCCATGGACTCATATTTCCTCCTGTTATAATTTATTTCAATACTTTGCGAAATTTCATGAAACCAATTAATCTCCAAACTAATAATAATACAATAGCATATAAAATAAATAAGCCAATTGTGTACCAATAGCCATAAAGTTGATTATTCCAAAACATCATTGGAAAATTCATCATCATTAATAATGGCAATCCAATAAAAATTGATATTCCACTTCCATATATTGCATCTTCAGCTATATTTGTCTTAAATTGAGGATCCATAACTCTATAAAGAACTAACGCAGAATTGATCGTGCCTGTCATTTCTCCGAATATACCAACAAATCTTTCAAATGGATAATCATCAAATGCTCTGTAAGCTGCCCAATAAATTAATCCAGTTGTAGCAGCACCTCCAAGAACCGACATAAATAATATTGACATCCAATATTTTGCTACAATTGTAATAGAAATTGCAGCTATTGAAGCTACAACAAGGTAATCAATTGCTACACCAGTTATTCTGTTCATTAATCCGGTGTCAATCACATAACTTCTTTTTGTAACATCCAAAATTTTCCTTATACTCAATGATAAAATAATAGCAATTATGAAATGAAATGACCATAAAGTAGAAGCAAAATCAGTCAATCCAGCATTGACAAGTAATCCTGCTAAAAATTTTACAATTCCATAAGTTGCTAAATAAATCGTTCCTATCAGTCCAGATTGAAATGCCAATGATTCAATTGCTTCTGTAGCAAGAGGAAGCCTTCCTGCAATAGGTTTTTCTGTTGTTTTTAAAACTCCCATTCTTAAATCAGTTGTAATTTGATCCATACCGGTTATTAATTTTGTTTTTCTATTTTTAATTCCATAATTGATCAATCCAATTCCAACAAAAAAGGCAATTAGATATCCAATAGCGGCAAATGTTAATCCAACTAATCCACCACCTTCAAAACCAAATTTTTCCCAATTATGACCAATTGAATATGCTAATCCGGGTCCCATTCCAAATCCCATAGGAACTAACATTCCGATACCGGGAAAAAGATCAGGTTTGATAGTATAAATTAAAGTAAAGGCAACTAATAAACCAATACTTGCTTGAACTAAATAAGTCATAATTGAAGTAATACTTTTACTTAGCGGTCCTTTTCCCCACTTAGTTTTCTCCTTTCTCAGTCCCATTGCAATAAATGTCAAAGCTAACAAATGATAAACATAAATACCAAGCCGATCTCCATTAAGTGGTATATATGCTTTTTGAGTATATCCTAATGTTCTAACTAATGCCCCAAGTAATTGTGGTCCGAGGATCAATGCAAAAAAACCACCCAATATATTATTAGGAATTAGATATTTTCTAAAAAATGGAACATATCTTCTCAAAGCAGTTCCAATTACTAAAAACATGCTTAAAAATGTGAAATCAAGCACCGCATCTTTTAAATTTACACTTAGATCCCATGGACTCATATTTCCTCCTGATTAAATTTTATGCTAATTTTTTTATATAACATCTTCGTCTTTTATGCTGTCTTTTTTCAAATAATTTCCATTGATTTTGAATTTTATTGTTTGATTCTAACTCTGCATTGGTTTCACCATAGAGAATATTATTTTTAAAAAATATTGTCATTAATTCTTTAAAAATTATTGAATTTATTCCATTTCCTTGTAACTTAGGATCAACTCCAACAAGTAAAAATTCAACTTTATCATTTTTCTTCATCGCTTTAATAATGTGAAAAATACCAAATGGGAAAAAATGTCCTTTAGCTTTTTGAAATGCTTTTGATAAAAATGGCATAGTTATTCCAAATGCTACAATTTTTTCATGTTTATCTATAATTATTGCAATATAATTCATTTTTATAAATGATATAAACTTTTCAATATACATATCTACTTGTTTGCTTGTATATTTCATTACTCCAAAATTATCTTTATAAGTCATTTCAATTAATTTAAATAATTCTTGTCCGTAATACTTCATCACTTTTTTATTTTTGATTTCCAATTTTTTATAACCATATTTTTTTTCGACATAATTTGCAATTTTTAATATTTTCTCTGGAATTTTACTAGGTTTTTTTATAATAAATTCAATCCAGTCAACATCTTTTTTATAATTACATAATTCTAGATATTTTGGATAGTAAGAGAAATTATATATTCCGGCTACAGTGTCAATTTCTTTAAATCCTTCTACTAGCATTCCTTGCGAATCAAAATTTGTAAATCCAAGCGGTCCTTGTAAGGCAATCATTCCTTTGCTTTTCATCCACTTTTCAATTTCAAATAATAGTTTTTTAGATACTTCAAAATCATCAATAAAATCTATCCAACCAAATCTACCATATTTTTTCCCGAGTTTCTCTATATATGGATCAGAAATTATTCCAGCTATTCTTCCAACTATCTTCTTATTTTTATAAGCTAAAAAATATTTTGCTTCACCAACTTCAAAAAATGGATTTTTATCCTTTTGTAAAACTTTCATTTCTTCTGAAATTATCGGAGGAACCCAAAATTTATTATTTTTGTATAATTTAAAAGGAAATTTAATAAAATTTCTTAAATCTCTATTTGTAGTAACTTCTTTTATTTTTATATTCAAATTGTTACCATAATTTATTTAAAATAATAAAATGAATATATAATTAAAATTTTAATAGTTCCCAATTCCCTCCTTTCGTTAAAGTTTACAACATAATTTTAAAAATACCAAGAAATATTTATTTATTGTAACATTATAAATAATTGCTTAAATTTAACTAAATTAATATGGAGGGAAACATGAAAAAAGTAGATGTAGAAACACCTTGGCGTAAAACAGCAGTAGCAATTTATAAACAACCAAATGATTCCAAAACTTATGGGACTTTTGAAATTGATTTTGATAACGCGCTTGCATTTATTAAAAAGAAAAAAAATCAAGGTATAAAATTAACCGTAACTCAAGTAATTGCTTCTGCACTTGGTAAGGCGTTAGAAATAGATGTGCCGGAAGTTAATTGTTACATTAAACGAGGAAATATTTTCCCACGCAATGACGTCAGTATTTTTATTTCTGTAAATTTAAATGAAGGCAAAGAGATGGGCGGATTTGTAATCCGTAAAATGGAAAACAAAACTGTAACCGATATATCTAACGAAATGACTGAAAGAGTAGAAAAATCTAGGAAGAAAAAAGATAAAGGTGCTGTCAAGAATAAAAATCTACTTTCAAGAATTCCTTGGCCTTTTAGAAGAATGTTTTTTGTTTTAATCAAATTTATTACCGTAAATTTGGGATTAAGTATAAAATTTTTGAACGTTTCACCACATTCATTTGGCAGTGCTATGATCTCAAATATTGGTACACATGGGCTACAATTTGGCTTTGGAGCATTATTTCCTGCTTCAAATATTCCAATCGTGCTTATTATTGGTAAAATTGAACCAAAACCCATTGTAAGAAATGGAAAAATCGTCGTTCGCAATATTTTGCCTTTATCTGCAACATTAGATCATCGACTCATAGATGGTGGACAGGGTGGGAAAATAGCAAAAGCACTTACAAAATACCTGTCTAATCCTGAATTATTAGATAATATTTCAGCAGAATAAGTTAAAATAATTAAAAAAATCACTGACCATCTTGTTTATTTTGTATTTTTAGAGTTTCTTTAACTATCTTTTAATAAACTCAATAATGAAAATTTAACTGCTATTAAATGGCTTAATCCCAAGTCAGAATTTTTCAATGTATATTGTAAATTTAATGATTTAAAATTTATTTCCACTCCAACCATAGCACCACAATATTCCCTGTAACCAAATCCCAAATTGAAAAGCTGTTTATAACCAATCTGAATTGAAGGAATTATTTCAATATTACCAATTTCGCTTAAATTTATTCCATATTCTCTATTTTCTGAAATGATAAATACCGTTGAAACACCCGAATTTATATTAAAATTCTTTAGATGAATTGGGTAAATCCAATTACCAGTAATTGCTGGTGGATATAATTCCACTTCTCCATTTGTATAAACTGTTGTTGCAGAAGGTAAATTTTCCACCTTATATAATGAATTTAGATATTTGCCCTCTTTGTAAATAAAAAAATCAAATGAAATACCAATTCCATTTTCTGCCATTAAATTTGAATAATAAAAATTCATTGTAATTCCGGTTTCATACGACAGAATTTTTCTAAAAGGCATAGCAACATTTACGATATAATTACTTAAACTTTTAAATGTAACATTATTATAATTTATTCTCTCTCCAGAATCAAATTCACTATTTCCTTCGCCCGTATCATTCGTCCCCGGAATTCCATCTTTACCAAAATCCATTAATGCGTCTCTTGAATCGGGCACACTTTCAACTGCAATTCGCGAAACCATTACTCCTAAATTTTTATCTTTAGATAATTTGAATGTATTTGCCATAGAACTTGCTGTCAAATTATTGTCAAACCAAATTGAATGATATAAATAAAAATTATTACCGCTTTCATTTTCCATTTTCAGCGGATTCCAATTTACATTTTCACTTCCATTATGAAGTAATCCAAAAACACCATAATATAATTCTCCACCAGGTCCGTTGATCAATTCTTCCATTTCATTTCCGTAACTTTTGTATTCAACAGCAAAAATTGGCTTGCTCATTATTGTAATTAGGATTACAAATGAAATTGCTATTTTGACTATTTTCTTATTTTTTATTCTTTTCATATTAAGTTAATTTATTAAAATAATATATTGTTCCCAAATTAATAATTATTAATGTTTCCACAAAGTTTAGAGTGATTTATTTTGCCACTATGGTCAATTCTCAGCTTAATTTCCCTTCTATCAAATTTAATCTCTTCAACGCAATTTTACTAACTTCCTCATCGTGAGTAACAATAAATAAAGTTTGACCAAAATCATTATGTATTTTTCGAAATAATTTTAATACCCTCTGTCCTGTTTCATGATCCAGATTTCCCGTTGGTTCGTCTGCAAGTAAAATATCCGGTTTATTAATTAATGCTCTTCCAATTGCAGCTCTTTGCTTTTCACCACCGGATATTTCAGATGGATAATGATGTCCTCTTTGTGATATGTTTAGAAATTCCATTAATTCTTCTGCGAGTTTAAATGATTCCTTTTTTGTTTTTCCAAGAAGCATTGCAGGGATTGCCACATTTTCTAAAATTGTAAATTCCGGTAACAAATAATGAAACTGATAAATAAATCCAAAATGCTTTAAACGATATTCAGATAACTCATTCTCATTTAATTTTGTTAAATTAGTATTCAATAGATGAATTGAACCACTGCTTGGAAAATCCATAGTTCCCATAATATTCAAAAGTGTCGATTTTCCCGAACCTGAGGGCCCCATTAATGAAATAAAATCGCCTTTATTTAAACAAAAATCAATGTTTTTTAATACATGTAATGTTTTTTCTCCAGATGCATAATTTTTGTTTACTTTTTCTATTTTTAAAAGTTTCATTTATTAATTCCTATTTTATTATCCCTTAATCTCTTAAACCTCTAAACCCTTTTTCATTGCTTACTCCTGATTGCCTCTAATGGCTTGATCTTATTTGCTTTTTGTGCCGGATACCAAGATGAAAAGCTAATTACAAGTGACAATGTAATAAATGTAATGATAACATCAAAGAATTGTACATCTACAGGTAAATATTTCATTATATAAATATCGCCACCTCCAGGTAGTTGAATAAATGGAAAATATTGTTGTAAAAGTAAAAGTATCAACGAAAAAATCATACCAAAGATCATACCACTTCCACCGGTGAGCCAACCAAGATAAAAGTATAATCTAAATGAATTTTTATCATTCATTCCAATACTTTTCAATATTCCAATTTCCCATCGTTTTTCTAATAACAACATCAATAACGAGCTAATTAAATTAAATCCGGAAAGAACAATTATCAAATTCAAAACAATAAAAGTTCCTATTTTTTCTATCTGCATTGCGGAAAATACTTCCTTATGATCCTCTTTCCAAGTTGAAACATATTCCCTTTTTACTCCTAATTTTGCAATTTCCTTTTTAATTTTTTCTTCATTGAATTTTTTATCTCCGGCAATCTCAAAATAGTGATTTAATGGGTCATCTAAAAGATATTTCATATCTGCAATATGAATAAATGCACGATAATCGTAATCAAAAATATCTGCTTGAAAAATATCATTTACAATACATTCCATTGTTGGAGCAGAATATGTTTTAATATCCAATGGACTTATTAATGAAACTGTATCGCCAATAGCAATATTCAAGTAATTTGCAATTTGAGCTCCAATTGCAATTTCAGGAAAATTTGTAGTTTTAATGTTATCAGTTAAAAAATCACCATTATAGAGATAAGATTCAATTTCAATTATCTTTTTATACGAATTTGGCGAAATCCCTTTTACTAATGATAATTGTTGCCCTTGTGAATTGGAAATAATTATTTTTCTTTCTATAACTGGAGAAACTTCATCGACATTTTTTAATTCTGATATTTTTGTTTGTAAATCTTCTTGGAATTCTTCGGAATAATCTTTAACAAAAACTTTAATATTAGGCTCAATATTTACTGCCCTATCAACGATCGTTTTTTTAAATCCATTCATCACACTCAATGAAGACAATATTGCAAATGTGCCGATGAATGCCCCAAGAATTGTAATAATGGAAATAATAGAAACCATTTTAACCTTTTTCCGAGTACGAAAATAGCGAAATGCCAACCAGATAATTGTTCTATTTTTTTTATCTTTTTTCATCGTCTTTATTCGTATCTTAATATTTCAACAGGTTTGATTTTAGAAGCTTTACGAGCAGGAATATACGATGCAATTACAGCTAAGATCATTCCAATAATTGAAACAATTAATATTGATAATAGAGAAATATCTATAGGAATTTTATCTATAAAATATACATCAGCTGAAATTTTAAATAGCCCATATTTCATTTGAATAAATTCCAAAATCTTTGCAACAACAGTTCCTAGAATAATTCCCATAATACTAATGATCATTCCTTCGGCGATCACTACTTTTTTGATTTTTGACGGTTTCATCCCCATTGATTTTAAAATTGCAATATCTTTCTCTTTAACTAAAATCAACATTATCAAAGTTGAAATAATATTCACAATCGCTACCAATGCTATCAAACTAAAAACTATCATTATTGGTGCTTTTTGTGTATCTAACCACTTGAATAAAATTGAATTTCGTTCCTTCCAAGTAGTTGAATAATATGGAAATGACAGATTTTTTCCTATCCATTCTGACATCTCTTTTGCTAATGAAGCATCATTTAATAAAATATTGTAACCGGTAATAGATTTACTCATATCAAATATCTTTTTTCCAGCAATTAATGAAGTATATGCTAAGCTTTTATCGTATTCTTTCATTCCGGTTGTAAATATTCCCGTAACTATTGCCTGATGTATTTTTAATGGATTGAACATTGATGGCGTACCTTTCATAACGAGAATATCAAGTGTATCTCCGACTTCAACAAAGATGTTTTGAGCAATTCCCTTTCCTAAATATATTCCTGGAATTTCACTATTCGATATATCAAATTTCAATTCTCCCTGTATTAATTCTTTTGAAGGAAACATTATTTTTCTAAAATCAGTTTCCGACATACATTC
Source organism: Fidelibacterota bacterium TCS52 (assembly GCA_001577215.1). GTDB lineage: Bacteria > Fidelibacterota > Fidelibacteria > Fidelibacterales > Fidelibacteraceae > TCS52. The sequence continues at coordinate 7,226 of LSCC01000020.1, read as the reverse complement.
TAACAGAATCCCTTCAGTTTCACCTTTATTTCTTAACATTGCTTCAGAATTTATAAATGGTGCAGAATAGATAGCATAATCATTTTCCATCAACCTTTCCTGTAAAGAATCATTACCTTTCATTCTATCATTTCTTAAACTTAATAATCTGATATGACCGTCAAACCCGGTAATTTTGTCAATCATATTTTTTTCGAATCCATTTAAAATTCCAATTGTGATCAATAATGCCACAACTCCAATCGTTAAACCAAGAATTGCTAATAAACGAATGAACGAAACATATTTTGATTTATGTTTTTGAAATAAACTTTTTTTCGCAAGATAAAATTCGAATTTCATTTATTATTCATTTTTTTCTAAACAAGTTTCTTGTATTTCACAATTTTTGAATTTACTAAACTACTCGCAAAAATTGAATTGCTTCTACTCATTTTCCTTCTTCATTTGTGGAAAAAATAACACATCTTTTATGGATGTTTGACCTGTAAATAACATTATTACTCTGTCTAATCCGATGCCGACTCCGCCGGTTGGTGGCATTCCATATTCCAATGCTTGTAGGAAATCTTCATCCACGATTTGTGCCTCTTTATCGCCCTGATCCCTCAATTTTGCCTGTGATTCCAAGCGTTTTCTTTGATCAATCGGATCGGTTAATTCTGAAAATGAATTTACATATTCTTCTTTTCCAATAAACAATTCGAATCTCTCTACTAACTTTTCATTTCCATCTCTTCTTGTTTTTGCTAATGGTGAAATTTCTTTTGGAAAATCCGTAACAAATGTTGGTTGAATAAGATGTTTCTCAACAAATTCTCCAAATAATGCATCGATAAATTGCCCATAATTCCATTTCGGGTCGAATTCAAAATTTTTCTCTTCACAAAGCGGTATTAATTCTTCTTTTCCATAATCACTAATATCAACTTCTAAGTATTTTTCAAAAAGCTTAAACATGCTTATTCTCTGAAATGGTTTATTAAAATCAATTTTATTGCCATCATATTCAATTTCTAATGAACCTAATGTTTTAGCAATATTTTTAAAATATTCTTCCACCAGATCCATCATATAATTGAAATCAACATATGCTTCATAAAATTCAATCATAGAAAATTCAGGATTATGACTCTTATCCATTCCTTCATTACGAAAATTTTTACATATTTCATATACCTTATCAAAACCACCTATAATAAGCCGCTTCAAATAGAGTTCATCGGCAATTCTTAAAAATAAATTCATTCCTAAAGTATTGTGATATGTCTCAAAAGGTCTGGCATTTGCACCGCCATAAATGGGTTGTAGAATTGGTGTTTCAACTTCCAAGTATCCTTTCTCATCAAAAAATTTACGTGTTGCAGCAATGATCTTTGTTCTTTTCACAAATGTCCCTTTTACATCAGGATTTAAAATCAGATCAAGATATCTTTTTCTGTATCTTTGTTCCTTGTCTGAAAATGTATCGTGAAGTACACCATCTTTTTCTTTTACAATTGGTAATGGGCGAATATTTTTACTCAACAATTCTAATTCCAACACTTTTACGGTGATTTCACCAGTTCTGGTCTTCATAACTATCCCTTTACAACCAACAAAATCACCAATATCGAGTATTTTAAATAATTTATATTTATCTTCACCAATATCTTTTTTTGAAATATACAATTGAATTTTTCCGGTTGAATCCGTAACATTTGCGAAACTTGCTTTGCCCATTTTTCTAATTGCCATTAATCTTCCAGCAATTGCAACTTCTTTATTTTCAAATTTATCATAATTTTCTAATATTTCATTATTTTTATGTGTAACTGAATAATTATAAGAAAATGGATTTACTCCAAGCTCTTTTATCTGCTTGATCTTCTCTTTCCTTTGTGAAATAATTGTTTCTAAAGTTGAATGTTTCTCTTCAATATTTGACATTTTGCCCTCGAATTATTTATTTATTTTTTTGTTTATATCTTAAATATGATTTAATAAATCCGTCTAATTTACCATCCATAACTGCTTTAACATTTCCATCTTCATAATTTGTTCGCTTATCTTTTACCATCGTATATGGCTGAAAAACATAGGAACGAATTTGACTTCCCCAAGCTATATCTTTCTTCTTACTCTCCAATTCTTCCTGTTTTTCTTTTTCTTCATCAACTTTCAATTGATATAATTTGGATCTTAGAATTTTCATTGCTGCTTCTTTATTTTGATGTTGTGATCTCTGATTTTGACAAGAAACAACTATTCCAGTCGGATTATGCGTTATTCTAATTGCTGAATCTGTTTTATTTACATGCTGTCCACCGGCACCACTTGCTCTGAATGTATCAATTCTTAAATCCTTTTGCTCAATATTTATCTCAATATCGTCATCTATCTCCGGATATACAAAAACGGAAGCAAAACTCGTATGTCGCCTAGCATTAGAATCAAAAGGAGAAATCCTAACAAGTCTATGAACGCCGATTTCTGAAGATAAATATCCGTATGCAAATTGGCCAAACACTTCAATCACAACTTCTTTTATTCCTGCTTCATCTCCAGGTTGAAAATTAAGTACACTATATTTATAACCCTTTTTATCAAACCACCGAGTGTACATTCTGTAAAGCATTTCCGCCCAATCGTGACTTTCTGTTCCACCTGCTCCCGGATGAATAATAAATATTGCATCTTTTTTATCATGTTCTCCTGATAAAAGTTTTTCGGTTTCCAGATCATCAATTACTTCTTCAAATTTTTCAATTAAAGGGATAATATTTTCTATTTTACTTTCACCCTCTTCCATCATCATAAAATTTAATTTAATATCATCTTTTAGCTCATTAATATCCTGCCATCTTTTTATTTCAAACTCAATATCTGATATTTTTTTATTTACGGTTTTTGCTTTTTTTTGATCATTCCAGAAATCTGGTGCTAAAGTTAATTTCCTTAACTGTTTGAGCTTTTCTTTTTTATCAGGAATAAAAAGATATTTATCAACTTCATTTGCCTTTTGCAAAATATTATTGAATCTATCTTTTACCTGTTCTAATGTTTCCAAATTTTATTCTCTAAATAATTATATTTTTGTTTTGTTAATAAAAAGTAATGATCTATTTTTTATGATTCTTTAATTATTCGTTCCGTATCCATAGCAATTACTAGTTCTTCATTAGTAGGAATAACCATAACTTTTACTGGTGAATCATCTGTAGTGATCAAACCACTTTTTCCACGAATTATATCTTCGTTTTTATTTTCATCTAATTTTATACCCATAAATTCAAGCCCATTCAATGCTCCAGCTCTTGTAATAGGTCCATTTTCACCAATTCCACCGGTAAAAACAATACCATCAACTCCTCCTAAAGCACCGGCATAAGATGCAATATATTTTTTTAAACGATAATTATATACATTCATTGCCAATTCTGCCTTTTTATTTCCATTTTCAATCGCTTCTTCAATTTCACGCATATCACTTGATAGTTCTGATATCCCTGCTATTCCGCTATGTTTATTTAATAAAATATTAATTTCATTTCTGCTCATATTCTCTTTTGCCATAATTTGGATTATTGCGCCGGCATCAATATCACCGGAGCGTGTTCCCATCAACAATCCCTCTAATGGAGTGAAGCCCATTGATGTATCGATAGATTTCCCATTTTTTATTGCAGTAATCGAAGCTCCATTTCCTAAATGACAAGTAATTATTTTCAATTTATTAATATCTTTTTTAATAAATTCAGCAAATTTTCTTGATACATAATAATGAGATGTACCGTGAAAACCATAGCGTCTGATGGCATATTTTTTATATAATTCGTTTGGAATTCCATAAGTATATGCATAATCGGGCATTGTAGAGTGGAATGCCGTATCAAAAACACCAACCATTGGCACATTTTCTAAATGTTTTCGAGTGGCTTTTACACCTTTAATGTTAGGCGGATTATGTAACGGAGCTAGATCGATACATTCATTCAACACCTTCATTATTTCTTGAGTAATCAAAACACTGCTACTAAAGTACTCACCACCATGAACTAATCTATGACCAACAGCATCTATCTCTTTTAATGTAGAAATTACACCATATTTGTTATTTGTAAGAGCTGCAAGAACAAATTCTATCGCTATTTGATGATCATTAATAACCCCTGTAAAAACATGTTTCTTTCCGTTGGCATGCTTGTGTTTTAACTTAGAATTTTTAAGACCAATTCTCTCAACTAAACCCTTAGCTAAATATTTTTGGTCTTTAGTATCTATTAGTTGATATTTTACAGATGAGCTTCCCGAATTAATTACCAATACTTTCATTTAATTCTACCTTTTAAATTTTCAATTCAATTATTATTTTTAAATTTATGAATAAATATATTATAATTCAATAAAATTCCTTAAAGATTTAATAATTATCCTTGCAAAAAATAAAAACTATTATTTTAACTTTGTTATTTTTTTATATTTTAATTATTTTATTTAACGATGATGAAATTTTTATGTAAGTAAATAAGTAATAAAAAACAAAGAGAGTGAATTTGGATCCATATTTTAATGCTAATTATACAGGAAACTCTTTTGTTTTCTATTCCAATTCTCACATTACTGCTTTAACAATAATAATATCTATTTGTATTTCCATTTTCCTCTTTAAAAAATATTTTAGAACATCAACAATAAATAAAATAACTCGTTATTTTTTAGCATTTGCACTTCTAGCACAGGAAATCTCTTTAAGTATCTGGAGAATAGTAAATGGAACTTGGTCGATTTCAACATCATTGCCACTTCACTTATGTGGTGTAGCAATTATTTTATCTGCTATTATGCTAATAAAAAGAAATGATATTTTATATGAATTAATTTATTTTTGGGGAATGGGTGGAGCTATTCAAGCACTTTTAACCCCAGATATCGGTATTTATGGATTTCCACATTTTCGTTTTTTTCAATTCTTTGTTTCTCATGGTTTGTTAGTTATTACCACAATTTTCCTAACTGTCATAGAAAAATATCGTCCAACTCAAAGATCTATCTGGAAAGTATTCCTAATAACAAATTTATATTTAATATTTATAGCATATTTCAACTATTTATTTGATGCGAATTATTTATTTATCTGTTACAAACCTGTGAATGGTTCTTTAATGGATATTTTAGGACCTTGGCCTTGGTATATTTTATCTCTTGAAGTAGTTGGGCTTATCTCATTCTATATCTACTACTTACCATTTTTACTTAAAGATGGTATTGCAAAAATAAATCTTTATTTTCGTAAATAATTTATTTGTTCAATAAATTTTTCCGGTTTAATGAAACCATTTAATCGCATAGATTCAATTTCTTTTCCATCTTTGTTTAAAAATATAATTGTCGGAACACCTTTAATATTATATAATTTTCTTAAGTGTTTTACTTGTTCACTATTTTTTGTTAAATCGGCTTTTATCAATACAAATTGTGATAATTTTTCCTGAACTTTTTTATCAGAAAATGTCAATTCATCAAGCTCTTTACATGGAATACACCAATCAGCAAAGAAATCTATCATCACCAATTTATCTTCTTTATCTGCTATTTGAACTTTTTCAATAGAATACTTTTTCCAATCTAATTCTTCAACTTTTTCATTTGCCGGTTTTATTAACCAAACACCTACGGCAATTATAATTATTGAAATTGCTACTTTCCCTTTTAAAAACCAAGTTGATTTTTTTCCCGAATTATCAATGATTGCATAATAAATACCAGCTAATATCATATATCCGGGTAACAAATACTCTCTTATACCTTCAGTAATTAAAGGATTGATAAAATATATTGCCATTCCAACTAATACTAATCCAAAAAATATTCTAACACCATTTAGCCATTCACCTGATTTTGGTAAGTTACCGATTTTATTTGAAAATATACCCAAGAATAGATATGGCAATCCAAGTCCTAAGGATAGAACAAAAAACATAATAAATCCAATAAAAGGATTTCCGGATTTTGCAACATAAGTTAATAATCCAATAACAAATGGACCAACGCAAGGTGCGGCTACAATTCCCATTGTTAGCCCCATGATCAATGAACCAATTGCTCCCGACTGACTCCCACCTCCGATATTCATCAATCCCGAAGGCAAACGGAATTCATAGACACCAAACATACTCAACGACAACAAAATCATTACAATTGCAATACCGATCAACACAATTGGGTTCGTCAATAAACTACCCATCATACTTCCGGATAACGCAGCAATAGTTCCCAGTACAGAATATGTGATTGAAATCCCCAAAACATACATACTTGCTTTCAACACACTGGAACCTTTCCCGGTTTCATTTGCAAAATATCCAATTGTAATTGGTATCAATGGATAAACGCATGGAGTTAAATTCAATGCCAATCCACCAAAAAATACGATAATTAAAATAAGAAAAATACCTTTATTACTAAACTCATTTGTTTTATCGGTAGAAGTTACATTATTTTCAAAAGATTTCAACTCTTGTATTTCAGAAGATTTCTTTTTGTCAAATTTGTCATCTATAATTGTATTTTCTTCTTTTTTAACTCTAATTTTTTTACTTTCATTTACTTTTTCATTAATAACTTTTTCTGTAATTATCTCTTCTTGTGTTTCAACATCGACAATAAGAGAAATTGTCTTTGTAATCGGAGCCAAACACATTTCATTATTACATCCTTGATAAGTTACATCAATATTGAATTCAACATTATCATATCTATATTCACCATCAATTATTCCATTTATCTTTATTGGTGTTTTGCCTTCAAAAGTAGATGTTTTCCCTCCTAGCGATTCTAAATCTACAATATTTGCTTTAGGATATTTTATTGTTTTAATATCTATTCCATTTATTGCCTGCACTTCAACTTTTGTTGGAATAACGAACTCATCGAGTGGTTTATTGCTATTAATATGCCAACCATCTTCAATATTTAGTTCTAAAAGAATTGTAAATTCTTCTCCCTTTTCTATGAATTCATTATTCAAACTACCATTTAATTTAACAATCTTTGCCGGTGTTTCTGATATTAATGCACCCATTAACAAAAATATTGAAATTAGACTAATTGTTATTATTGAAAGGTTTTTTTTCCTAAACATTATTTTTGATTTCATTTTATCTCCTTTATTTCATTAAAATTTAACGAATATTCACTAAAAATAAAAAGAAAAAGTTAAACACTTTTTCTTTTCTTTGAGCGAG
>LSCC01000002.1 GCA_001577215.1 Fidelibacterota bacterium TCS52 | reverse complement strand
AATTAGAGATGAATGAAGAATATTGATCATATCTTTTTTGAATATTATTATCTTCTAAAGTAAATGAAGTGTTTTTTTCATTTACTTTAATTTCCCAAGCACTTACCTTTGTGGCTCCACCATCAACACCGATCAGTATAACTTCTTTTCCCATTTTTATTAACTCCGAAACATTTTTTTTGAATAATTATTATTTTTAGCTATTTAATTTTTGTCTTCTAATAATAGCTTCTTTTCTCATCCAATCTTTAGCATTATCGTTACGGTCGATTGTCATTTGGTTGATTGCATGATCTGTTCCGCCTTCATGTCTGATAACTTCATAAACAGGGTCAAAAATACGACCAATTTTATAATGTTCACTGATCTTTGCTACCATTTCATAATCTTCACCGTAGTTTCTTGCGTAAGGATCGTCATTGATACTAAAATATCCCATCTCTTTTATTACATTAATTGGAATAGATCTTGGTGCACCTGCTCCGTTTATTCTCAATAAATTATTTCTTCCGTTTTCTTCTGTCCATTCATCATGTGTAACAACAGGCATATTTTTCATTCTTTTTAATTTGCCATTTCCAAGTTTTTCCCACACTTCATAAGAACCAATTACCATCCCAACTTCAGGTGATGATTTATATTTTTTGATGATCTTTTCAACTGCATCGTGTTTTAAACGATCATCAGAATCCAGTTGGACATAATATTTTCCTCTTGCATTTTTGGTTCCTATATTTAAACATAGACCAATACTATTAATATCAAGAACAAATAATCTAACTTCTGGTTTTGTCTTATCGTAATACTCACCGCCTTTCATATATTTTCTTACAACATCAGCTGTTGGATCATTTTGCCCACCATTGACCATTACAATAACTTCAATATCTTGAATTGTTTGTGCTAGAACACTATCGATAGCAGTACCTATAAACTCAGGACGGTTACCAACTGGAATAATAATCGATGCTGTTAAAGTTGAAATGTCTTTAACTTTGTTTTTAACTGGAAAGTATTTATTTGGTTTCAAAAAAGCATTTATTCTTTTTAAATGTTCAGTTACTACTTTTTCTGCTTCCAATTGAACTTCTTTTCCGGCTAATAAATAATCGAAAACATTTGCTTTTTTTCCCGCTGATTCAACTTGATAAAATGATCCACCGTATCTATTAGAAATACGAATTAATTGATATTTTTCTGAAATTTTTAATCTAAGATCATAAAGCACATTGTATTTTACTGATTTATCAAATCCACCAATTGAATTCAGAGCAGATTTAGGCATAAAAAATACTTTTCCATAATCCATATTGTCACGAATTCGCCCCAAATTATGATCTAACAAATGTATTTCTTTAATTTCTTTGCCGTCTCTTAGTTCGTAACTTGTATAGAACAATCCGGTTTTTGGATTTCTTTCGGCTGCTAATAAGAAAGCATCTAATGAAGAATTTTTCAAATAAACAGGATTTTGTGTGTTATCAATATATAAAATATATTTTCCTGAAGCTGCTTTTAATGATTTATTTAATCCTACAGATGGATTTTTAATATCATATTTGATAATTTGTAAATTAGTATTTTGAAAAATGCTTTGTGCTTTCTTTCTATCTGTAGCAAGTATTATAGTTTCATAATCATTATTAAATAATTTTTCAATACTATTCATTGTTTTTTTAAAGTGTTTTTCAGTTTGTTGTGAGTTTGAGTTATGGTGGAAGATGATTGTTGTTTTTGACATATTATTGTTCCTTTTATTTTTGAAGTAATCTACTAAATATATTTCATTAATCAAATCTTTTTTTATTGTATAATAGTTAAAAAAATAATTAAATTTAAATAACTGTAAAAAATAGTAAAAAATATTGACAACTTTATTTGTTATTTGTTTGTCAAAAGAAAAGGACGGAGGAATATGGAAGAATTTGCAATAATAAAAAGAGCACAAGCAGGTGATATGGTAGCATTTGAAAAAATAGTTAGAAATTATGAAGAGCGTGTTTTGATGATAGCAATAAAGATTGCAAAGAACGAACAGGATGCGGAAGATATTGCTCAAAATGTTTTTATAACGATATTTCGAAAAATTGATAGTTTCAAATTTAAATCTTCATTTTATTCTTGGCTTTACAGAATTACAATGAACACGGCATTTAATCATATTAAAACAAGAACGTATGATGAATTTTTAATCAATGAAGATGGTGACGAAAAAAATCTTGCCATATCAAATGATAATCCTACGGATATTTCTGAAGAAGAAGTATTTCAAAAAGTATTAAGGAATGCTTTAAATGAATTGCCGGAAAAACAAAAAACTGTTTTTATGATGAAACACGATCAACATTTGAAAATAAAAGAAATCGCATCAATTTTGGATTTACATCAAGGAACTGTTAAAAAATATTTATTTAGAGCAAATGAAAAACTCCGTGTATTATTAAAACCATACAAAAATAAATTATCAAAAAGGTGATAATATGGATTGTAAAAAATTTCAAGATATTCTTTTAAATTATGATATTTCAGAAATTCCTGAAAATATTTTAAAGAAAATGGAAATACATAAGAATGGGTGTATAGATTGTTCAATATTGTGGGATGATGAAATATTTTTTTCACAAAATTACGGAAACATCCCTGAACCCAAGTTAGATAGTGACCGTGTTGAAAAATTACATAACAAAATAATGAAAACTGTCAGAAGAGAGATGATAATTGATAAGCCAAAAGAAAATTTTTCATTTTGGTCAAATAAAATTATTGTACCTATTGCTTCAGCAGCAGCAACTCTTGTGATTGGTATCTTAGTTGGGAGATTTATTTTACAAAATACTCAGGAAATGAATCCAACATTAACTGCATATAATGTGCAGGAAATTATTGATAATAATAGATTGAATGATATAAAAATTAATGAAGTATCTAACGCCACTAATGATGTTTCTTTTGATCTATCATGGAATAATGATACAAAGATAGAGGGAAATAGACGCGATCCGAATATTCAAAGATTATTGGCTTATGCATTGGTAAAATCGAATAATCCTGGTATAAGATTACATTCTGCAAAAATTATGGAAGGAATGACATCGGGAGATACAGAAATTCTTAATGCTTTAATTCATTCAGTTAAATATGATGAAAACCCCGGTGTTCGTTTAAAGGCACTACGAGCTTTAAAAAATTATTCTCTAAATGATAATATTAGGAATACCTGTATTTTTATACTACAAAATGAAGAAAGTCCTGCAATCAGAATGGAAGCTATTCAGATATTGGGACAAGATAATGATCAAAATGTTCAAATTGCATTGCAGAAAGCTGCGGATAATGATAAATCAGAAGGTGTTAAAACAATGATCAATAAATATTATGGAAATAGCGGTGTTCCAATAAGGAAAAAATAGGAGAGGGAAATGAAAATAATTTTATTAATATGTTTGGTAGGTTTTGTTTTTGGACAGGAAACCAAAATAAGCAATGTTGACGGAAACTATCTTTTTGTTACCGATAGCAAATTAGATGCAAAAAAATTACCGACACAATTGACAGGTAACAAATTGTTGGGAGATGTTTTTTTAAGAGGAACAGATGATAAGGTAATTCGCTTTACAGAAAAAGTAGAAATAAAAAAGCGTTCAAAAAATGATGCAAAGGAATTATGGAAGAAGATTCATACAGAATTAAAAAGTAATGACAATGGTTACAAATTGTCGAATGACATCAATCATAAAATCCATTTTAGACATGGTCTAAAATCTATTAATTATATTTTAGATGTGCCCAAAGAAATTAGTATTGCTTTAAGTGTTCTAGGTGGAGATTTAAATATAAATAACATCACTGGTGAAATAGAACTTGTAACTACAGGTGGCGATGTAATCTTAGAAAAATTGAATGGGAAAATATTTATAAATACTTTAGGTGGTGATGTTAATTCATTTAACTTAGAAGGAAATATTGAAATTAAATCTGCCGGTGGGGATATTGAATGTAAGGAGATTACTGGGAATACAGAAATAGAAACAATGGGTGGAGATATTATACTCGAATTAATAAGAGGTGTTATTAAAGCAGAAACTCTTGGTGGAGATATTAAAATAAACGAATTTAATGGTAAATTGGTTGGCTTGGAAACTTTCGGAGGTGATATTGAAATAATCAGAATTGTTGGAGATGTTAATTCAGAAACTTTAGGTGGTGATATAGAAATAGATGAAGTAACCGGAAATATAGAAGTAGAAACCCTTGGAGGCAATATCGATGGAAGAAAAATTATTGGTAATGGAGTTTTCGAGACAGCTGGTGGGAAAATAAGTATTGAAAGAATTAGCGGTAGCATTAATGCTGAAACGATGGATGGATATATTGATGTTTCAAAAATTTATACAAATGTGAAAAAAGATAATTCAATTTTATTAAGAAGTGGAAATGGATCAATTATGTTAAATATTCCTAAGTCAATGGATGGTATTATTGATGCTATAGCCGAAGGATATGATGCAGATATTATTTCGGATTTTAATATTGATATTTCTAAAATAAATTCAAGAAAAATTGTTGCAGCAGGAAAAATAAATAAAGGAACTCATAAGATTGAATTAAATACGGAAAACGGTGATATAATTATAAATAAGTTGAATAAATAAATTAAAATTGAAGATAAGGGAGATAAAAAATGAAATTGTTCTATAAATTAATATTAGTTGTTTTAATGCTTATCACATTTTTATTTGCTAATGATGAGGTTGTGATTGTTGAGAAATTTGATGATTATGATCTTGAGGCAGGGGATACTTTAAAAGCAAATATTCATGTAAAAGTTTTTGTCGGTGATGTAAATCTCGCTGGTGTAGTTAATGGAAATATTACAGTTTACGGTGGTAAAATATTTTTAGATAGCACTTCTGTAATTACTGGAAATTTGAAAAATATCGGTGGAAAAATAATTAAAAAAGAGGCAGCTACTATTGATGGCGATATAGTTGAAACAAATATAAAAGGTAATCATGTGAAAGTACCGCAATTTAATTGGAATTATTCAAAATTTAATTATCACTTTGGAGATGATAGACATACGAATATTTCAAATACATTTCGAGAAGTCGATCCATACCCAATATTTGAACCGGGGTTTGATTTTAATAGACAAGAAGGATTTTATTTCCAAATGGGAGATGTAATAAATGGAGTTGGTAATATAGAAATGCTGGATGTTGGATTTGAAGGTGGATATTCATTTGGTATGAAAGAGTGGGAAGCGGGAGCAATGGTTAGATATAATTTTTTTGAAAAGAATAAATTAAGTTTATATACAAATATATATCATCAAGTGAAACATTTTGATAATTGGAGAACAAACGATCTGGATAATATAATATCCTATTTATTCAAAAAAGAAGATAATTATGATAGAATACTTGCAGAAGGATATAAAATTGGTGCACAGCAAAAGTTTACGGATTTTTTGAAATTTAAAATTGAATATGTTTCTCAGACAGAAGATACAATTGGTTTATATAAAAATGATACAATAAATGAATATAGACCAATTGCAAAGAATAATAATGGAATACCGTTTGCATCAGGAAAAATAAATGGAATTCGAATTTCAAATTCGATTAATTTTGGTAAGAGTGGAATGACTTTTCCGGGTGAAATGTTAATAAGTGGGATTTATGAAAATTATGGTTATGGTAGTGATTGGAGTTTTGACAGATTGCATCTTGAATGTGATTATATTACAACAATAGAAGAAACTATACAAAACAGAACAAGAGTAATAACATCAATTGTAACCGGTGAATCAAATGTTGATCATCCGGTTCAATATGAATATTGGTTAGGTGGAATTGGTTCTCTTAGAGGAATTCCATTTAAGTCATTACAAGGTAAGAAAATGCTTTTGATCAATCAAGAAATAGGTATAGGGTTTAATGATATTTGGTTTTTTGGATTTATGGATGCGGGAATTGTAGATAGTGATATTAACAATTCAGTTGTTAAAGATATGTTAGATTATAATTCTGATGATTTGAAAAGTACCATTGGATTTGGAATAGAAACCGGTGATCTATATGAATGGGGAATGAGGTTTGATATTGCCAAGGAAACTTCAACTGAAGATGCACCTTGGATTGGATATTTTAGAATGAGTAGAATGTTTTGATTTGATACTTGAGATTGCCAAAAATACACGAATAATATTTAGAATTGGAAATTTGAAAAATCCCGAAAGAAAAAAATATTTGTAATAGAATTTAAAAACTAATTAAAAAATGGCTCATAAAAACTATGAGCCTTTTTTATTATAATAAATTAATTGATTTTTTACAGAAGTTATTAAGGATAAGTTATAAAATTATTAATAAATCGTAATGCATTTTCCATACCATACATAACTGTAAATTCATTATGACCATAAGAATCATAAATATATGATTCAAATCTATTTTCATTAAAATTTGCCTCATTAAAAACTTCGATTATTCTTTCAGCTTGACTAATTAAAACAATTTCATCGACTGTTCCGTGATGTACCTGTAATGGTGCTAAGTCATTAATGAAATATACCGGTGATCTTCGAATTAATTCTATTCGAGTTTCTTCAATACTATTTTCATCATTTTTTAATGGCTGAATATAATTTTCATTCAAATAATTAAATCCGGGAAGATCATACTCACCACCCTTTAAAGTTTGGTATAAAATTTCTTTTACATAATCGCCCAAGAAATCTGTCGGCCCAAAAAATTCAACGACCACATCGATTTTTGGATCTCGAATTGACATGAGCATTCCAACACAAGCACCTCTACTTATTCCAAATATTGCTATTTGAGAAGAATCTATTTCTGGAGTAATATCAATTGCAGCTTGGATACTTGCTAATGCATCATCTACATCATAGTTCCAAGGGCTTGGTTCACCTTCTGAAATAAAAGACAAGCTATCATTGATTATTATCGGTTCTGAACGAAATGATGGGATCACAATGATAAAATTGTCAATCATTTCTCTAAAGTTAACATTTATTTCTGAGAAAGTAGTTACTTTTGAAATATTTACTCCGCTTTCACCTCCGTGTAAATAAGTTAAAATTGGCAAACTATTTTCATCGGCATTTTGCGGGTTTATGGTAGCAAAATAATGAATGTTATTATTGATTTCTTGAGAAATTACACGAAGATCGTAGTTTTTGGATCCTATGGATAAATCTTTTTTGAAAACCACATTAATGTTAGAACTAATAATTTCTCTATTTTGCCATTCGTCGGATATCGCTTGTAATTCAAATTCTGTTGGTGAAGCAAAAAGTGAGTCAAAATTAACTCCCTCAATAATTCCGGTATATTTATCCTGTTCTGGATTTGTAATATGATCACAATTTGGTAGTATAAAAAGAATTAATAATGTAATTAAAATAGATAGTTTTTTCATTGTTGTTCTCTTTTTATTTAGCATTTTGTACACCCGGAAGGACTCGAACCTTCGACCTTGTGATTAAGAGTCACCTGCTCTGCCAACTGAGCTACGGGTGCTAAATTTTATAATAAGTACGCACGGAAGGATTTGAACCCTCGGCCTACGGAACCGGAATCCGTCACTCTATCCAACTGAGCTACGTGCGCTAATTTCAAAAATCTGTTCAAAATTTACATTTCTTCAATGTTAATATCAACAATAATTGTATCAATTATTGTTTTACTTTCTTTTTCCTTTTTATCAATTTATATTTTCCATTGTTTATGATGAAACCCTTGTTAATTATAACTTTTTTAATATCCTTATTTCCTGGAATTTCATACATAACATCTAACATTATACTTTCTATTGTAGAGCGTAAAGCTCTTGCACCGGTGTCTTTTTGAAAAGCGATTTTTACAATTTCATCTAATGCGGATTTTTCAAATTCCAATTCAATATTTTCAAGTTCAAAAAGTTTTTTGTATTGTTTGACCAAAGCATTCTTTGGTTCAGATAGAATTAAAAGCAAAGTATCTTTATCTAATTGTTCTAATGTCGTTGTTATTGGCAATCTACCAACTAATTCTGGAATAAAACCGTAATGAACAAGATCTTGAGGAATTGTTTGTGAAAGTATTAACGATCTGTTTTGTTCTTTTTTGGTTTGTTTTTTGGTTCCGAATCCAATGTTGTTTTTACCAATTCTCTGTCCAATAATATTTTCCAATCCATTAAATGCACCTCCACCAATAAAGAGAATATTTCGTGTATTTATATTTACTAATTTTGCTTCTGGATGTTTTCTTCCACCTTCAGGCATAACAGATGAAGTTGTCCCTTCTAATATTTTCAACAGCGCTTGCTGTACACCTTCACCACTAACATCACGAGTAATTGAAGGATTGCCGGATTTTTTACCAATTTTATCTAATTCATCAATATAAATAATACCTCTTTCCGCAGCTTCCACATTGTAATCTGCTGCTTGTAATAATCTTGTAATGATATTATCTACATCTTCACCTACATATCCGGCTTCAGTTAAAACCGTCGCATCTGCAATTGCAAATGGCACTTTGAGTATTCTTGCCAATGTTTGAGCGATGAGTGTTTTTCCAGTTCCAGTTGGTCCCAACATAAGGATATTACTTTTTTCTAACTCAACTTCTTCGTCATTTGAATTATTATGAAGTATCCTTTTATAATGGTTGTAAACTGCAATAGAAATTGTTTTTTTTGCATTTTCTTGACCAATAACAAAATTGTCTAATGCTTTATGAATCTCTTTTGGAGTTGGTAAATTATCTAATTTCAAATTTACTTTTGAAACCGGTTGTTTTTTAGTAAATTCAGTGATTGTGGCAGCACATTTGTCACAAATTGAAGCACCAATTCCCTCTGTTAAAAATGATACTTCCTTATTTGATCTACCACAGAAATTGCAATATTTTGTATCATTATTTTTTTTATTATTTTTTGTCATGATTATCCATTAATTTTTAAATATTTACTTTTTCTTCTGATAGAGGATTTTATCAATTATTCCATATTTGATGGATTCTTTTGCTGATAAGAAAAAGTTTCTATCTGTATCTTTTTCAATTGTTTTAATGTTTGTATTAGTTGTCTCTGAAAGTATTTTATTTAGCTTTTTCTTTAATTTCAAAATTTCTTCTGCATGAATTTCAATATCACTTGCTTGTCCTTCAACTTCTCCTAATGGCTGATGAAGCATTATTCTGGAATTAGGCAGAGCAAATCTTTTTCCTTTTTCTCCGGCAGCGAGTAAAAATGCTCCCATTGAAGCAGCTTGTCCAATGCAAATTGTCGATATGTCCGGTTTTATATAATTCATTGTATCAAAGATAGCTAAACCGGCACTGACAGATCCACCGGGAGTATTAATATATAAATTTATATCTTTTTCAGGATCTTCTGCTTCTAAAAATAATAGTTGAGCAATTATCAAACTGCTCAAGTTATCGTCAATCGTAGTACCTAAAAAAATTATTCTCTCTTTTAATAATCTTGAATAGATATCATAAGCTCTTTCACCTTGACCGGTTTTTTCTATAACCATTGGAATTTGCATAATTACCTCCCTGTGGGATTGTTTTTATCAACTTTTTTCTTTTTATATTTTACGAATTCCTTTATGTGATCCATTAATTTTTCTTCTAATAATTGACTTTTCAAATTCTCTTTAAATTCTTTTGAATTGTAATATTGTTTGTACATTTCCTTTTGTTTTTCATCTTTAATATTTGATAAAATTTTGTCCACTTCATTTTTTATATTTTCTTCTGTTACTTCAACTTTTTCATTTTCGATGATGCGATTTTTTACTAACACCCATTTTATGATCTTAATTGCTTGGTCTTTCATTGTTTTTTTGAATTCATTAAGATCTTCGTCTTTTACTTTTGGATTTTGTTTTTTTTCATCTTCAAATAATTTCTCTAAATAATTTTCAACCATTTCAGATGGTAATTCAAGATCACTGAGTTGTTCAATAAAATAATCTGCAATATTTTCTTTTACAGCTTTTTCTACCTCTTTTTCCCAAGATTTCTCCAATTCTGAATTTACTAAATTGTTCAATTCTTTTAAGTCATTTAATTTTGGATCAACTTTTTTCGCAAATTCATCGGTTAATTCCGGTAAAATATGTTCTTCTATTTTTGAGGGAGTTACTTTAAATTTAATTTTATTTTCTTTTTTTGCAGGATCTTCTAAAGTGATCGTTCGAGTTTCGTCAACTTTAATACCTGTCAGATCATTTGCTGTTTTTCCAGTGAAAATTTGTTCGCCGATAGGGATTACTGTTTCTTGTGGTTTGTCGACACCATTCCCATTTTTATCTAATTTTTGTACTTGTGCTGTGAGATGATTTCCCATTTGTGCAGGTGTTTTTATCTCTTTGGTTTTGGCATGTTTTTTTCTTAATTCTTCGATAGAATGTTCGACATCTTTTTTTGTGATCTTATAATATGGCTTTTCAACTTTGAAAGATTTTTTATAATTGGGTAAATCCCATTCAGGTAAAATTTGAAATTGAAATGAAATATCTAATCGCTCACCTTTTTTAAAATCAACATTAGTTATTTGCGGTTGATTTATAGGTTGTATTTTTTTTTCTTCTATCGCTTTTGAATAATATGTCCAAAAGTTTTCTTTTATAAATTCCCACTCTATTGCTTGTCCATGTTTTTTTTCTATTATTTCTAATGGTGCTTTTCCTTTTCTAAAACCAGGCATATTTATATTTTTACTATATTTTGATAAAAAACTTTCATAAACTTTACCTATTTCCGTCCAAGGTATTTTAATGTCTATTTCTATTTCTGTTTTTGATTTTTCGTTTATTTTTGTTTCCAAAGAACACTCCTTATTTTATTGAAATTCAATTTAAATTATCTTAAGATTTGCTGTCAAAGTATTAATTATACAAAATTTATTAGCAAAAATCCATAAAAATTTATAATTAATTCAGTTTACCACATAGACATATTCCCTGCTTGGAGTTGTTCAATATCAGAATATTAGGTAGAAAGAAAAAATAAATTAAGGTCTAAATAAAAAAAGGATATTTTTTGAACAATTATGAATATTCTATTTTTGGCAAATCCACGGACATATTTCCTAATTGCATTAAAATTGATCAAATTACTTTTAACTTGTAGATATTTTTTTAACAATCATTTTAAATATTTTGAGATGGATGATAGTGAAGATTTGGAAGAATTAAAACTGATAATACCGGTTTATTGATTAAAGTATGTTTATTTATTTTTAAGATGCTGAATTTTATAATAAAAAAACACCCAATATTTCTACTGAGTGTTTTTGTTAACAAACAAGGGAGTTAACTCCCTTGTTTATTGCACAATGTGATACATTCATTATTACACAATGCAGTGCATTATCTCTACTGTTTAACATTTTCTATTGTGTGCTTTGTGGTTTAGATTATTTCAATAACACAACTTTTCTTACATCAACAAATTCGGCTGTTCTTAATTGTATCAAATATACTCCTGATGCCAATTGATTGCCTTCTGTTGTCTTGCCATTCCATTGGATTTCGTATTTGCCCGCTTCCATTATCGTTCCGTTATTTCCGTATTCCCAAACTTTGCGTCCCATTACATCATAAGCAACAAGTGATATTTTACTATCTTCAGGTAAATCAAATTTTATATTAGTAACAGGATTAAACGGATTTGGATAGCAATTGTGGAGAGCATATTCTTTTGGAATTGGAGTTGCTTTTGGCTCTTCATCAATCATAATCGGTGTTTGGCCTCTTGACATCCTGACTGCATTAGATGCACTTGATTGAGGATATTGTGATAAAATCAAATCAGCTTTTGCTTCGGATTGTTTTATCAGAGCAAATGTTTTTGATAAATCGCCATCAGTTTCTGATTTATATCTGAGTGCTAAACTCTGTTCATACAAAACATTTGCTGCATTATCATAATCATTATTTTGAGTGTATTTGATGTATAATTTATCTCCAAGAGTAATTGTTTTCTCATATTCTCCTGCCCAATTATTTGCCGTTACTTGCAAATCAAGTGATAGACCACCAACCGGAGTATTTGGATATTTATTTGATATTTTTTCTAATCTACTAACCAATGTCTTATCTGTGAACTCTTCTTGATAAAGTGAATCAAGAGCCAATCTTCTATTTAGTGCAACAATATTAACAAGTGTCTTTTTTGAAATATCTTCTTTCGACATCTCATCAATCAGTGATTCATATTCTTCCATTGCTTCTGTGAATAACGAATCGGCAATAAGTGAATCTGCAACAACATATATTATATTCTCAAAAATATCTTCTTCATCATCACCTGTTGTTTTTCCTAATCCCCATTCATCAAGAAAATCATAAAAATCGGGATCGGTTTCAACATCTCCATAATTTCCACTTCCTCCCCATATATTTAATCGTGCATCAATTTCATTATCTTCATTATATACATTATAACCCACATTATCGAATTCATTAAATCCACCGGTAACATTCAAATATCCCATATCTACTACATAATTGCCTAATTGCGGATACCCGTCATAAACATAAACTCCATAATCATTTTCTATAATAATATTATTACGAAAGGTTTCTTCTATATCGGGGAAAAAGGTAGTCAAAGTTAAATCAGGTGAACTATCATTATATAGATAAATTCCATATTGATTATCATTTATGTTGTTATATTTATAATTACCATAAACACGAGTTCCTTCAATTCCACTATTACCGTTGTTTGATATTACATTGCCATTTAGATTTGTAGTTGCATATTCTAAAAACAGACCACAATAATCATTATTTTCAAATGTATTATTATCTATATGATTTGAGTTGCAATGTTCCATCCATATACCTGCTACACTATTAGTAAATTCAGAGTTATAGACATTTACACTTGAAGCATTATCAGCATGCAATCCAACATAACAATCTTTTAAAATAGTATGATTTAAATATACATCTGAATTGGTTCTGGCATATATTTTACTCCAATCGTTACTTCCATTTTTTGTGAAAGTTACTTTATTACTTGATGTCCCATTTGCGATTAATTCACCATAAACTGTTATTACTTTACCGCTATTTAATTTAATTAATGTTCCCGGATTGATTTCAAGTGATTGACCGCTTGATACTGTAACATTTCCTGTAACTGTGACTATTCCGGATAATTCTCCACTTTGATTTCCACTTATTGAAACTTGTGGACAATAATACGCTCCGATATCTGCACCAGTTCCATCTGGATCTTCATATGGAGGACCTAACGGTGGTGGAACAACATCAATAGCCGGACTATTTGCTGATAAATGAAAATCTCCTGCTGATGAATTTATAAATAATGGATCGCCATAAACTGCATTAGCATCAATATCACCATAGCCTGATGAATTATGAAATAAATTATATGAACTATTACCAAAATCTATAAATCCTTCATTGCTTGACATATAAATATCCGAATTATCAAATATTGTACCGGATATATCAAAATATACATCTGCAAAAGGTCCTGATGGAGGATCATAATAACTTATGCCTTTATTTCCACAATTATAGAAAGTATTTTGAATTATATCAATATACTGTTCTGATGAAGAATTGTTTAATGCATAAGGTTGTATTATATAGATTCCGTAATTTGTAATATTAGAAAATACAGAATGATTAACTGTTAATCTTGATTCTTGGGAAGCATCTTTAAACCCATCTTCAAATAATATACCACTATTTGAATTTTTTATCTGAACGAAATCTAATATTATATTTGCATTTTCCGTCTGCCCAAATTTTACTGATTTATTTACATTATTTATTTCAGTATTTGTAATTTCAGCATTATTTACCTGTTCAAATAAAAGTGCACAATCTGTATTTTGTATTGTGGTGTTACTGATATTTACATTCGAATTTGGATTATTTATTTTTATTAATTCATTTGTAACACTTCTTCCACTTCCGGTAATATTCACACGATTTCCCGATTCACTTCCGATCGTCAAATCGCCCTCAACTTCTATCGTAAATCCCTCAGCAAAATTAATATTCGCTCCTGCTGGTATTGTAAGTGATTCGTCATTTGCGATTGTGAGTGTGTAATTCGGGATCATATTCACTGCTTCAGGTCCACTGATTTTTCCACCTTCTTGATGAAAAACTACTCCTGTTTCCAAACTATTTGCATCTTCAAAACTTACATAATCATTATTCACATCTTCACTTCCATCCGGCTTATATGTTTTCCATTCAATAAACTCATATATACCATCTTCTGTAACATAAATCCCATCTGATGCTCGGACTGAGTAGATTGGATCAATATTATTAAAATGTTCATTTTGATCCAAAAACACATTGTAATTACTTGATGATAATGGTCTGAAATCATCTGGTTGTATCCAATCTACAAGACATTCGGGATCTACTTCAAGATAAATCGGATTTTCTATTAACCATGGATCGTGAATTGAAATATTATCAATATTTGATTCAAATATTATTGAACTTTTTGGCTTAAATTGAGCTTTTATTTCAGAATTTGTTTCCGGGAAATTTTGTTCAATGGTTTCATTAGTCCATATAAGTTTATATTGTTCCGATCTATTATTCCATTGATAATGATACAGATTATCCTTATCTCCTAATCTCGTTATAAATTCATAGGTATCGCTTACTTTTAATCCTGCTCTTTTATTTGAGCCAATATACTCATATTCCCATTCACTTGTTCCTAAATTGTCCATTGAAAGCCAACCGCCCAAATTTTCACTTGATTCATAATCACAATTTTTTAATCTGATGAGAAATTCAGGATATATATTTATTATGGCTGTATGTCCATAAATAAAATTAAATCCTACAACATTCATATCATCAAGTAAGGTCCAAGTATCATTATAATTTGAACCCCAGCCCCAATTGAAGTGAAAATAATCTCCACCTTCTTCATCATATCCATCACATACAAAAGCATGACAAGCATTAGTACTACTATCACTACCAAAATAACATACAGGTAATTGTCGATCTAATTGTTCCTTTAGTAATTCTGCTCGATCCTCTACTGGTTCATCAAATAACCAATCCATATAGTGAGCACTATTATAATGGAAATATGATTTGAAAGCATTTTTTGCGACATAATTTATTGCACCACTTGCAGTATCACTATAATCTGTATTGATACTTACTCCACAATGAAATAATAAATTAGCAACATCTGAATTATATGAGGTAAGTTCATCTTCCATATTTGCCCAGTTATAATCTGTTGTAGAAAAATTTGCTGATAATATTCCGTAATCATTATGTACATAAGAATGGGATCCTCGTCCACTTAAAGGATGTTCATGGTAATTCATTATTTGTGCCATTGCAACTGCAACACAACCAACCAAAACATGTCCATCAGGCCCATTTGTATTTTCCGGACAAGCATTATTATAGTACTGACCTTGTGACCAATGTGTTGTTAATAGCGGACCAATTATTTGTGGATCTGCATTATTTTTATGTAAATAATTACTTTCCATATTAAGAATGTCATTCCAATCTTCAATTGTGTTAACATTACTATAATGATTAATATTTGCATCATTTACATTTTCTTCTAATCCATTAACCCACTCTTTGAATTCTGTGTTTGTCGTATCATTTGTATATGAATTTGTTAATGAATAAACCAATACCGGTGGAATTGAATTATTACCCGAGACAATTACAAATCCTCCTTCATTAAAATTGAAAATTTGAAGAGTTGGTTCCCCGTTTCTCTCCTTAATTATTGTGGAACTAATAGTAGGTGTTATTGATGTTTTCAATTCGTACCAATTAATCGCAATTGTTTCTGCTGTATCTGTTGAAACAATTTCTCCAAATAACAAATTAATTGTAATAAGTAAAAATACAGCAATTTTAAAAATTTGTTTTTTCATTTAAATATTTTAACGATATCCTCTTACAACAATACCAATCCAATCACCCCAAGTACCGCCAACTGCTATTACCATATTATTATGTTGAGATACTCTATAAAGATGTATAATGGATTCCGGATTATAGAACCATTCTTCATAATGCCAAGTTGTTCCATTAAAATGAAAATATTTGCTTATACCGGTTATCATAAATATGTCATTTAATTCTTGTGCTTCAAAATCTACTACTCCTATATGACTATTCGGTACATATTCATCCATTGATACTACAGTTGATTGTTCTGTTTCCGGACTATAATACCATAATCCTTCAAATACTTTTATCATAACGGTATTGTTTTTAACTGATACTGCTTGACAATCTCCATATTCTACCGGATTATCAAGATCAGTATAGTATAAAGTTTTTAATTCATCATCGTATATTTGGATCAACAAACTCGCACAAGGATAATTACCTTCATCATTTCCTACAATATATACATATTCTCCATCTGCTGTTCCATCTACATCAATCAAATCTACTTCCGTTTCACTTTCAATCTTCTCAAAATTACTTCCATCATAATGAACTATACTTCCATTATCTCCTACAAAATAAATATCGTTCGATGAACTGCCCCAGATTGCGTTACCAGCGCAAGCATCAAGACCCATATTTTGAATATGATAAAGAGTCCATTCGTTTCCATCCCAATGAATTGGGAAACAATGAGAAGTTACCCAAATATCATCTTCGCTGAAATATTTAATACTATATACAGCAGAATTACCACTTAATATTTTTACATAATTCCATATTTTTCCATCCCAATTTGCGGCGTTGTAATTAGCTGAGTCGGTTCTGATTTCTCCCACTACCCAGATGTTGTTCTCGTCTATTATTGCTACATCGCGAAGTAATGATCCGTAATTACCAAGTGTGTCTATAGTCCATACGAAATCGTGGCTTGTTGTATCCATTGTTATTGCTGTTACTATTTCACTTTCATCATTTTTGCTATATGCTATGTAAGAATATTGTGTGTTCGGTTCTAGATTTTCGTCTGTGATTATT
>LSCC01000019.1 GCA_001577215.1 Fidelibacterota bacterium TCS52 | reverse complement strand
TCTTTCATTAATGGTGCAATCAGAACCAGTGAGCAGGAAGAAATGGTGAAACTTTTGAGAAAAAAATCAGAATTAGTCGTTGCCTTTGGTTCATGTGCTCATATCGGTGGAATACCTGGACTAGGAAATTTCTCTAATCGTAGAGAAATCTTTGATTACCTTTATTCAAAAATACCTTCAGTAGCAAATCCCAAAAAAATTAAACCTCAAATAAATATAAAATATGATGATTATAAACTTGAACTTCCAAAATTTTACGATACTGTAAAAACATTGGATCAAACAGTCGAAGTTGATTATTATCTTCCTGGCTGTGCTCCACCTCCGGATTTAATAATGGATGCTATAAATGCAATTCTAAAAGGAGAACTTCCGGAAAAAGGTGCTGTGCTTGCCCCTGATAAATCATTGTGTGATACTTGTCCGAGAAATGATTCTAAACCGGAAAAATTGATGATGAGTGAGATTAAAAGACCTTATGAAGTTGAGATTGATCCAAAAAAATGTTTTCTCGAAGAAGGGATAATTTGTCTCGGTCCTGCTACACGCTCAGGGTGTGGCGAACGGTGTATCAATGCAAATATGGCTTGTAGAGGATGTTTTGGTCCAATTGATGGTGTTTCAGATTTCGGCGCAAGGTCACTTTCGGTTATTGCATCTATATTGGGGGTTGAAAATGAAGATAAGATGACCGATGAAGATATTCAAAAAATAGCTGATAAAATACTCGATCCTGCCGGATTATTTTATATGTATAGTTTACCTTCGTCTTTATTGAGAAGAAAAATAATGCCTTAGACATTTAATAAGAAGGATTAGTGAGAGAAATAATGAATGAGAACTCAGTTAAAAGATTAAAAAATATTAATTGGAATTTGTAAGATATTTCATTTAATATATTAATTTAAAAATTATATCTAAATAATGAGGAAAGATATGAAAATTAATCTTGAGAAAATAATCAATATAGTTGGTAAAGAAAATATAAGTACTGATCCAGGTGACTTATTAGTATATGGTTCGGATTCATCTGTTCACGAGGCATCAGCTTGTATTGTTGTTCGACCTGGCAAGATTGAACATGTTCAGAAAATCGTGATTTATGCAAATTCAAAAAAAATACCGATTATTTCCAGAGGTGCAGGTTCAGGGATGTCGGGTCAAGCAGTTCCAATAAAAGGTGGTATTATTTTGGACATGAAAAGAATGAACCATATTCTTGAAGTAAATCTAGCAGATGTTTATTGTAGGGTTGAACCTGGAGTTGTAGATGATGATTTAAATCATGTTTTAAAATCTCATAGTGTATTCTATCCACCGGCACCTGCATCAAGCAGAGTCGCAACAATTGGTGGTGAAATTGCTAATAATGCAAGTGGTGTACGGTCTATTAAATATGGAGCTGTACGTGACTATGTGTTGGGCATGAAAGTAGTAATGGCAAATGGTGATTTGGTTTCATTTGGATGTAAAAATAGAGTAGAAGCAGCAGGATATCAACTTGATAGATTAATGGTTGGCTCGGAAGGAACACTCGGAATAATTGTCGAAGCCACTTTACGATTCATACCTATTCCGAAATTACGGTGTATGGGAACTGCAAAATTCAATAAACTTAAAGAAGCAGGTGACTCCATTGCAGAAATAATGGCGAGTGGATGTCAGCCCTCACTACTTGAATTGATGGATAATATCGCAATTACTGCGGTAAATAAAGCGATGGATTTTGGACTTCCCGATGTCGATGCTATTTTGATGTTCGAAGCTGATGGAATGGTCAAAGAAGCTATCGATTTTGAAATGAAAAAAATTAAAGCCATTTGTGAAAAACATAATGGTTTTGGTATTGAGTTGAGTTATGATGCAAAGGAACGAACACGAATATTTTCGGGAAGAAAAAAACTATTTCCTTCATTATCAAAGTATAAAGAGCTATTCGCATGTACCTCACTTGCAGATGATATGGCAGTTCCATATTCCAAAATGGCTGTGATGGCACAAAAGATACACGATGTCGCTAAAAGAAATAATGTAATTATGACTGCTTATGGACATTGTGGCTCAGGGTGTATGCATACAAAAATTCTTTTGGATCCTACTAAAAATAAGCAATGGGATAATGCGAAAAATGCAGTAAAAGAAATTTATGATTTTGTTGCGTCAATCGATGGGTCAACTTCAGCTGAGCATGGAATAGGAATATCAAAGGCATTTGCCTTTAAAAAAGAAAAACATGATTCATTGAATTTTATGCATGCTATTAAGAAGGCGCTTGATCCAAATAATATTTTAAATCCCGGTAAATTAATGGATGCTCCGGATGATTGGGTAACTGCAACACGACTCAGATATAAACATAATTAATTAATAGAGAGGAAATAATGGAATTTAATAATCTTAAAAAATGGCAGGATAAATTACATGTTTGTATTCGATGTGGATATTGTTTTGAGCATTGCCACCTTTTTAAAATTACCGGTTGGGAATCTGATGCCCCACGTGGTAAACTTGTTATGCTTCATGCATTGCTTCAAGGAGACATAGATCCTTCAGATTCTATTGCAGAGAAGATTTTTGAATGTTATATGTGTAAACGATGTGAAGCCTCTTGTTCTGCAAAAGTAGAAATAACTGAACTATTTCAAGATGCTAGGACTGATTTCGCAGAAGCTGGCTATGATGTTACCGGCACAACTAGCAAAACGAATGAAGATAAATGTGGAATGTGTCAATCATGTATATCAGTTTGTAAACACGAAGCACGCTCAGTTGATGAAGAAAATGACAAAATAGTTGTCGATATAGTAAAATGTCAAAGTTGTGGTTGTTGTGTGGCTACCTGTCCTACCGGTGCCGCATATAGTCGAGAAGGTTTTGGTCTTACACAAAATGAATTATGCCAACAAGTTAAAAATTATCTTGAAGGAGGTACGGTATGACCCCAAAAACTGTTATTTTTTCATGTAATTGGTCGTCATATCCCGGATTACAACTTTCAAAAAATCCATTGGAAAAACCGGCACTCGATCATAAAATAGTGATAAACATGTGCTCAGGACGAATTTCTCCGGAATTAATCATAGACACTTTTAAAAATGGTGCCTGGGGTATTCTTATTGCAAGTTGCCCTGAAGGTGAATGTGAGCATGATGGAAATTACAAAACAAGAAGAAGAATTGTAATTCTTAAAAGGACAATTAAGCAATTTGGTATTGATTCAAACAGGTTGAAATTAGAGTGGATTGATAAAGGTGAAGCTGCAAAACTAAAAAAAACAATTGATGATTTTGTCAAAAAAATGGAAAAACTTGGGCCAATTAAATTTTAATAATAATTGATAGTTTTATTTTCAATAAAATTAATTCGGTTTTCCAAATTAGCTAATTCAACTTTCTAATACTTCTATATAAAATTCTTCGAGGAGTTAAACGAATGTTAATAAAAGTACCTTATGGAAAAAATAAAAAAATAGATATAAATGTAAAAGATAAATGTATTTCTGGAATTGTTAAACCCAATAGAGTTTCAATCGATGATGAATTTCAAACAATCAAAGATGCTATTTCTAATCCATTTAACTCCAAGAATTTTCATGATTTTCTAAAAGATTCTAAGAATGTTCTTTTCATTGTAAATGATGGTACTCGTCCCACGCCTACAGCGAAAGTATTAGATATAATCTATGATGATATTAAAGATCATAATATCAAATTCATTGTTGCGACAGGAATTCACCGTGCTCCGACTAAAGATGAATATTATCAAATTTTCGGGAAGTACTATCAAGAATTTAAAGATGTTATTTTCGCACATGATTCTAAGAAAGAAGAAGACATGGTCTATCTCGGAAAATCAAAAAATGGTACTGAGATGATCATAAATAAGATGGGAATTGAAGCAGATAAAATTGTTGTTATCGGATCTGTTGAGCCACATTATTTTGCCGGATATACAGGTGGAAGAAAAGCTTTCTTACCCGGTATTGCTTCATATAAAACTATTGAACAGAATCACAAACTTGCCCTGAGCCCAAAAGCTAAAAGCTTGACTTTAAAAGGGAATCCGGTCCACGAAGATTTCATTGATGCACTAAAAACCGTTAAGAAAGATATTTTTGCTATAATGACAGTTCTTGATCAAGATCATAAAATTTATGCAGCAACTTCAGGAAATATTAATGACTCATTTACAGCAGCGATTGATAAAGCAAATGATGTTTTTGCTGTTAAAATAAAAGAGAAAGCAGATATTGTTGTTTCTGTTGCTAAATACCCGATGGATATAGATCTGTATCAATCTCAGAAAGCAATAGATAATGCTAAATTGGCATTGAAAAAAGATGGAATTCTTATACTCGTTTCCAAATGTCGTGATGGAATTGGTCATGATACTTTTGTTAAGCTTATGAGTTCGTGTAATAATCCGAAGGAAGTTATTAAAAAAATAGAAAAAGAGTATGTGATAGGTTATCACAAAGCGGCAAAAATGGCAGAAATTGCATCGTGGGCACAAATGTGGGGCGTAACCGATCTTCCACATGATGTTTTACGGAAAATTTTTATAGAGCCGTATGATTCGCTTCAAGTTGCTATAGATAATGCATTGAATCTTAAATGGAACAATGCCAAAATATTATTTTTGATGGATGGATCTATGACAATTCCTATGGTTTCTGATTAATGTGTTTTTCTAGAAATGGGAAGAAAAATAAAATAAAAATATGGAGGGAAATAATTTGAGAGCAATTGTAAATACTCTAATTAAAAATAAAATTTTACAGAAAATTTTGATAATTTCTACTGTATTAACAATGAGCGTAGCATATCCTTTTTTATTCCATTTATTTGGAGTAAATGGGAAAATGTTCTTACCAATTTTTTTGTTTGTTCTTCTCGGATCAAATTATTTGGATTTAAAAACAATTTTTCTTATTGCAATATCAGTTCCAATTTTAAATTATTTATTTACGGGAATGCCAATTTTGTCGCCACTACCAATAATGCAAATGTTAACAATTGAATTAGGAATGCTTGTAATATTTTTGCAAATATTTAAAAAAATAAATTTATTTAATTATACCCGAAACATGATCTCATTTATACTTGCGAGAATGACCCCATTAGTATTAATTATTTTTTATGATAATTTTACATTTTCCTTTTGGTTAAAAAACTTTAAAATTGGACTTGTTGGAATTATATTAAACTTGTTAATTGCAGAAATAACTTTAAAAATATTTTCACATGAAAAAAATTAGTATCGATTCAATAATGGAAAAAGTGAAAGATAAAATTAAAAGAGAATATGATATTGTAATTGCTATCGGGAGAGGTGGAATTCTACCGGCATATCTTATTTCTCGTTATCTTGATATTCCTTTGAAAATTATTTATTCTGAATTTAGGAACGAAAAACATGAACAAAAATTTAAAAATCCTAAAATTCATATTCACAAAGATATACTGAATTTGAAAAATTATAGGATATTACTTGTTGATGATATTTCAAATACCGGCAAAACGATAAATAAAGTAAAGCAGAAATTATTAAAAAATATAATAACAACGGCAGTTATTTATGGAGATGCTGATATAAGCTTATTTGGTTCGCATGACGAATGTATAAAATGGCCTTGGGAATAAATTGTATTTTTTTATATGATAATTGATGAATTATTTGTAAATAAGTATGGTTTAAAGATAATAATGTATATAATTGAAATAAAGGAATTTGCTAAATGGGTAAGAATATAGTTCAAAAAATATTGAAAGATCATATTATAAATGGAAATATGAAACAAGGTGAAAGTGTTGGAATAAAAATTGACCAGACCTTGACTCAGGATGCTACAGGCACAATGGCTTATTTGGAATTTGAAGCTATGGAAATACCTGAAATAAAAACAGAATTATCCGTAAGTTATGTTGATCACAATACGAGTCAGATGGGATTTGAAAATAATGATGACCATAAATATTTGCAATCAATCGCTGAAAAATATGGTATTTCTTATTCGAGAGCAGGTAATGGTATTTGTCATCAAGTACATTTAGAAAGATTCGGGCTTCCGGGAAAAACATTACTTGGCTCAGATAGTCATACTCCAACTGGAGGTGGAATTGGCATGCTTGCAATAGGAGCTGGCGGATTGGATGTTGCCTGTGCTTTGGCAGGATTACCTTTTCATATTACTTATCCAAAAGTATTAAAAATCAATTTGACGAACAAATTATCCAAATGGGTAACAGCCAAAGATATTATTCTTTATATTTTAAAACTTCTGTCAACTAAAGGAAATGTTGGTTGGGTTGTAGAATATGGTGGTGAAGGAGTTAAAACATTGAGCGTTCCCGAAAGAGCTACGATTACTAATATGGGAGCTGAGCTGGGTGTTACATCTTCAATATTTCCGAGTGATGAAATAACGAATTCTTTTCTTAAAGCGCAAGGTCGAGAAAGTGGTTTTGCAGAATTAAAAGCTGATGATGATGCGGAATATGATAAAATTATTGATATTGACTTAAGTACAATTGAGCCAAGATTTGCTACACCTCATAGTCCCGGAAATGTTAGTTTAGTGAAAGAATTAAGAGGAAAAAAAGTCGATCAAGTGGCTGTAGGAAGCTGCACAAATTCTTCGTATAAGGACTTAATGACAGTTGCAAAGATGGTCAAAGGTAGAAAATTATATCCGAATGTCAGTTTTGGTGTTGCTCCCGGTTCCAAACAAGTTCTGCGTATGATAACTGAAAATGGAGCATTGACCGATTTAATTGATTTTGGTGCTAGAATCATGGAATCCGCATGTGGATTTTGTATTGGAAATGGTTTCGCTCCTTCTACAGATGCGATTTCTATTCGAACAAACAATCGTAATTTTAAAGGGCGTTCAGGAACAACTTCTGCAAATGTTTATCTTGCTAGCCCGGAGACAGCCGCGGCTTGTGCTATTACCGGAGTCATTACCGATCCAAGAGAATTAGGAATAGAAGTGCCGGAAATTCCAGAAATAGACAAATTTAATATTGATGATAGCATGATAGTTTTCCCCAAGAAAACTGAAAAAAAATTGAGGATTTCACGGGGTCCGAATATTGGTGATCCTCCTAAAGGAGAGCCACTTGTGCAAAATATAAAAGGTGAAGTAATGCTCAAAGTCGGTGATAAAATTACGACTGACCATATAATGCCGGCTGGTGCACGCTTGAAATATAGATCAAATATTCCCAAATATTCTGAATTTGTATTTGAACCGGTTGATCTCACATTTCCAGAACGCTGTTTGAAAAATAAAAAAGTTAAAAAAACAAATATAATTGTAGCAGGTCTGAGTTATGGGCAAGGATCATCACGAGAACATGCGGCAATTTGTCCTGCGTATCTGGGAGTAAAAATAGTGATTTCAAAGTCTATTGAAAGAATACATTACTCTAATTTGATTAATTTTGGGATTTTACCATTAGAATTTATAAATGAAGATGATTATGAAAATTTAGAGCAAGAAGATTTATTAGAATTAGAAAACATAATTGATTTTTTGGAAGCAAATGAACCAATTATAGTTAACAATAAAACAAAAGGTCAAAAAATTAAATTAAGATACAATCTATCTCAAAGAGATATTGAAATTATAAAGTTAGGTGGTTTATTGTCTTATATTAAAAGAAAGAGATAAAATATTTGGTGATGTCAAATATTTTTAATAATTTATAAAGTATAATTGGAGGTAAATTATGACTTTAAAGAGAAAGCTCGAGACAAAAATTGATCCGATGCGTGATCGAATCAAAACTTTAGTTAAGAAACATGGGGACAAATCTATTTCAGATGTAAAAATCAAGCAAGTGTTAGGTGGGATAAGAGGAGTAAATTGTCTTATTTGTGATACATCAAACCTTGATCCTTATGAAGGAATTCGTTTTCGAGGATATAACATTCCTGAATTATGTAAAAAGTTACCTAAAGCACCGGGTGGGAAACAACCGCTTCCGGAAGGTCTTTTTTACTTGTTATTAATTGGAGAATTACCTTCTAAAAATGATGTAAAAGAAATAACAGAAGAGTGGCAGCAGCGTTCGAAATTACCGGATTATTTAGTGAAAATAATGGATTCTCTTCCAACTGATATGCATCCTATGACACAATTTTCTACTGGAATTCTTGCACTTCAGAAAGATTCGATATTCTCAAAAAAATATAGAAAAGGAATATCGAAATACGATCTATGGGATCCAATGTATGAAGATATCATGGATTTGTTGGCAAAATTACCATCTATTGCATCTTTTATTTATCAAAAAACTTTTAAGAATAACAAACATATTAAACCAGATCCACAATTGGATTGGGGAGGGAATTTTGCACATATGATGGGTGTAGAAAATCCTGAATACAAAGAATTGATGAGGCTTTATCTTGTTATTCATAGTGATCATGAGGGTGGAAATGTTAGTGCACATACTTCAAAATTAGTCGGATCATCATTATCAGACGCATATTATTCTCTTTCTGCTGGAATAAATGGACTTGCTGGACCATTACATGGATTGGCAAATCAAGCAGTTATTCGTTGGATTCTAAATGTTAAAGAAAAATTGGGTGGTGGTGTCCCAACAAAAGAACAACTTAAAAAATTTCTATGGGATACTCTTAACGGCGGTAGAGTAGTTCCAGGATATGGACATGCAGTATTACGGAAAACTGATCCAAGATATATTGCTCAACGGGAATTTGCATTAGAACATTTACCTAATGACGAAATTTTTCAAATTGTTAGTTTACTTTATGAGGTTACACCAGATATTTTGAAAGAGCATGGTAAGGCAAAGAATCCTTGGCCAAATGTAGATGCACATTCCGGATGTTTACAGGTCCATTATGGTGTTACAGAATATGATTTTTATACTGTACTTTTTGGGGTTTCAAGAGCAATGGGTATTCTTACACAATTGGTATGGGCACGAGCAATAGGACTTCCAATTGAAAGACCAAATTCAGTTACAACAGATTGGTTATTAGAACAAGTTAAATAGAAAGTAAAATTAAATAAATACTGAATTAGAAGGTATAATTAATTATAGGAGTAAAATTGGAGTATAAAATATTAAAAAAACCGGAATATGGACAAAAAATTGAGTTTAAAAATGAAAAAATATTTGTTTCTGATAATCCAATAATTCCTTTTATTGAGGGAGATGGAATTGGTCCGGATATTTGGAGTGCAACAAAAAATGTTATTGATGCAGCAGTCAAGAAAGCTTATGATGGGAAAAAAGAAATTGCATGGTATAAAATTTATGCAGGATTAGATGCATTAAATAAATATGGTAATGATAATATTCTGCCTGAAGATACTTTAAATGCGATAAAGGAATACAAAGTCGCTATTAAGGGACCTTTAACAACACCGGTTGGAAAATTTGATTATGTTTGTTTAAAATGTTCTAAAGAACAAGATGGAATTGATGGAAACCGTCCGAAAAAATGTATAAAATGTGGTGCGAAATTTATTACACCAAGATTTCGTTCTTTAAATGTTGGATTACGTCAGAAATTAGATCTTTATGCTTGTGTTCGTCCGGTGAGATGGTTTAACGGTGTTCCTGCTCCTGTTAAAAAACCAGAAAAATTAGATGTAATTATATTCAGAGAAAATACTGAAGATGTCTATTCTGGTATAGAATTTCAAGAAAATTCTAATGATGCAAAAAAACTAATTGGTTTTTTAAAAGAAAAATTTAATAAAGATATTAGAAAAGACAGTGGCATTGGAATTAAACCAATTTCTATAACAGGTTCAAAGCGATTAATCAGAAAAGCAATTGACTATGCAATTCAAAATAACAAACCAAGTGTAACATTGGTGCATAAGGGTAATATAATGAAATTTACCGAAGGTGCATTTCGTGATTGGGGCTATGAACTTGCGAAAAGTGAGTACAGAGATGAAATAATCACAGAGCAAGAATTGTGGGATGAATATGATGGTAATATGCCGAAAGGAAAAGTATTAATTAAAGACAGAATTGCAGACCAAACATTTCAACAACTTTTACTTCGTCCTGATGAATATAGTGTTCTGGCAACCCCCAATTTAAATGGTGATTATATTTCAGATGCTTGTGCTGCTCAGGTTGGTGGGCTCGGTCTTGCACCAGGTGCAAACATTGGTGATAAAATGGCACTTTTTGAGGCAACTCATGGTACAGCTCCAAAATATACAGGAATGGATAAAGTTAACCCCAGCTCTTTAATTATTTCTGGTGTTATGATGCTTCAATATTTGGGATGGAATGAAGCAGCAGATTTGATTGAATTAGCTTTAGAAAAAACTATTTCTAATAAATCAGTTACTTATGATTTAGAACGCCAGATGGAAGGAGCTACCAAACTCAAAACTTCTGAATTTGGTAAAAAAATAGTAGAAAACATGTAATGGAGGATTAAAATATGAAAAAAATACACGGATTGATGGAGAAGGCTGAAATATGTAAATTTGAAGGTAAACTAAACGAAGCAATAAGGCAATATCAAGAAATATTGAAGATTACAACAAATTACATTCCGGCATTAATGAATTTAGGTAATTTACATTATATTCTTGGTAATTTAAATAATTCCATAAAAGCATATAAAAAAGTTGTAGAATTGAAACCTAATTATTGTTTTGCTTTATATAGATTGGGTATTTCATATTATCGATCTGCTAACTTTAATAAAGCAATTGAATTTTTTAATAAAATTGATAAGGAAAAGACAGAATTATATATGGCATATAGTTGGATGGGTTTATGTTATTATCATATGGGAAGAGAAGATAAAAGTATAGATTGTTATTTAAAATTGTTAGAGAATACACCAGAAACATCTATCATAAATTATCATCTCGCAATTGCAAGTAAGGCAAGAGGTGAATATGATAAGGCAATCGAAAATTTCAATATTTTACTTAAAGAAAATCAAAACCATGTTTCAGCTTCTTTTCATTTGGGAATCTGCTATATGCGTAAATATGATATCGATAGAGCACTAGAATTATTTAAAAAAGTATTGAAACTCAATCCAAAACATAAAGCAGCAGCAGAATATTTTGAAACAATAACAAATGTTCCACCTGTTTAATTATAGTATGTTGTTTGTCAAATAAGAATATTTATTAAATTTAGCTTTGTAACTAATTATTAAAATTATAAAAGGTAAAAAATGAAAAAAATTAATTTACGATTGAACAATCTTAATGAAGTGTTTCCGGATTCTTTTACAGAAGAACAAATTGCTAAAGCCAAAACAGCATTTTTAAAAGAATTATCAAAAAAAACACACAAATTTTACGGTGGAAAAATTCAAACTGCACCTAAAGCAGGTGTTTTTGGATTTAATTGGTTTAATGTTTGGTACACACCAGGCGTTTCGAAAATATCTACAACTATTCGTGATGATAATGATACATCTTTTGAATTATCAAATAGAGGAAATCTAGTCGGTGTTGTAAGCGATTCGACAAGGGTATTAGGTGATGGTGATTGTACTCCTCCTGGTGGATTAGGAGTAATGGAGGGCAAAGCATTTTTGATGAAATATCTCGGCGGTGTTGATGCTGTTCCACTTTGCATAGATAGTCGAAACAAAAAAGGTGAGAAAGATCCTCAGAAGATTATTGATTTTGTGAAAATGGTTCAAAGCAGTTTCGGAGCAATAAATTTAGAGGATATTTCTCAGCCGAATTGTTATAAAGTGCTGGATACATTGCGTGAAGAATGTGATATTCCGGTTTGGCACGATGATGCTCAAGGAACTGCCTGTGTTACTTTAGCAGGGCTGATCAATGCACTAAAATTAGCTAATAAAAAGATTTCCGATGTTAAAATTGCAATGTTAGGTGCCGGAGCATCCAATACGACAATAGCAAGATTGATTATCACTGCCGGCGGAGATCCAAGTAAAATAATTCTGTTTGATTCAAAAGGCGGACTACATAAAAACAGAGAAGATATTAAATCTGATCCAAGATTTTATAGAAAATGGGAACTTTGTCAATCAACAAATCCAAAATGTATTAATGATTTTGCAGAAGCATGTAAAGGTGCCGATGTACTTATTGCTCTTTCTAAACCGGGACCGAATACTGTAAAACCGGAATGGATAAGTAGTATGGCAGATAAGTCTATTGTTTTTACATGTGCTAATCCCATTCCGGAAATATATCCTTATGCTGCAAAAAAAGCTGGAGCATATATTGTAGCAACAGGCAGAGGGGATTTTCCAAATCAGGTAAATAATTCTCTCGGTTTCCCGGGTATCCTTAAAGGCGCTTTATTAGTAAGAGCTAAAAAAGTAACAGATAATATGGCAATTACAGCTGCATATTCATTAGCTGATTATGCTGAAGACAGAGGGATTGATCCGGAAAATATTGTTCCGACTATGGAAGAATTCGGTGTATTTCAAACGGTAACCGCTGATGTAGCAATTCAGGCAATTAAAGATGGTGTTGCAAGAAAAAAAATAACTAGAGAAGAAGTTTTTCAAAAAGCAAAAGAAGGTATTATATATTCCCGTACAATGACAAAAATGCTAATGGATAAGGATTATATTAAAGAGCCACCGCAAGGGCTATTACAAGATGCATTAGAATACGCTATTAATAAGGTTAAATAAAAATATGATAAAGGAATAAAAAATGATCGATTTGGATAAAGTGTTGAAACAAGCTAATCAATTGAAGATGGAAGGTAAACTACAAGAATCTGCAAAAGAATATAAAGAAATATTAGATAATGATCCAGAAAATATTAATGCGAAATTTAATTTAGGTGATATTTATTATATTCTTGGTGAAATAAAGAAATCAATTGATTATTATGAAAGATTAGTTGAACAAGCACCTCATCATATTTTAGCATTGTATAGATTAGGAATTTCATATTTTAGGGCTACCAATTTTAGTAAAGCAGTAAAAGTATTAAAAATGGTTATTGAAAGTGATAATAAGAT
The DNA here is from genome assembly GCA_001577215.1 of Fidelibacterota bacterium TCS52. Taxonomy (GTDB): domain Bacteria; phylum Fidelibacterota; class Fidelibacteria; order Fidelibacterales; family Fidelibacteraceae; genus TCS52. The sequence continues at coordinate 6,871 of LSCC01000019.1, read as the reverse complement.
TGATATGGCTTATTATTGGTTGGGTTTGTCCTATTATCATATTGGAAGAATGAATAAAAGTGTTGAAGCATATCAAAAATTGAGATCTCTAAATGAAGGAAACTCGTTGGGATGTTATCACATGGCTATCGTCTATAAAGCAATAGGTAAATATAAAAATGCCATAGATTGTTTATTGAAAATTTTTAAGGAATCCCCTGAAATTGTATCCGTCAATTATCATTTGGGATTGGCTTATTTAGGTATTTCTGATATAGAAAATGCATTGAAATATTTTAAGAATGTTATGAAATTGGATCCGGGACATAAAGCGGCAAAAGAAAAATTAGATGAAATGTTAAATGATCAAGATATGATTTATTCTTATGGGATAGAAATTCCAAAAGACGAAAAATTAGGGAAAATAGCAAATAATTATTATTTAGGTCAAGCGTATAAAGGTTTTTCATTGTTAGAAAAATCATTAAAGCATTTTAAAGACAAATTGAGTGACAAAAAGTAATTTGCAAAATTAGGAAAAATCACAATAAGAGTTGCACACAAAGAGGTTATGGATTTCGAATATCAAATTTCCAATATCAAATCCAATTTCAAAATTAAAAATATTACTTTGTGTTTTTCGTGATTCCCTTGTGTATCTTGTGGTTATCTGCCCCAATTTTATTTTTGAAAAATGCTTGCTTTAATATAAAATATTATTTATCTTTTACAGATTTTTGAATTTGGAAATATCTGGAGTAGCTCAGCGGCAGAGCGGGTGGCTGTTAACCACTAGGTCGTGGGTTCAAATCCCTCCTCCAGAGCTTTTTTAATAAATAATTGAGGAGATAAAAAAACCTCTCACAGATACGCAAAAGAAATGTAATTACGGATTGCAAATTTCAAATTTCTAATCAAATTTTTAAATTAAAAATTCTTTATTGGCTTCTTTGTACTTTCCTTGTGCTTTTTGTGGTTTTCTGCGGTTACACTCTATATTTCGATGCGTTTGTTATGACCTCTGATATGGTTACTTTAATAATTCCTGCAGTTGGTACTGCGAATAACATTCCCACAATTCCCAATAAGCTACCACCTATTATCAACACTATAAATACTGCTAATGGATGCATATCAACACTTTTTCCGACTACAATTGGACTTACAAGAACATTATCAACCATTTGAACAAGTGAAAATGTAATGATAATTAATACAATAATAAACAACATATTCTCTGATCCCATAAATACTACAGGTGTAATAGCAAAAACAATTCCAACAGCCGGTCCAATATAGGGAATTAAATTTGCTAAGCCAGCTAAAATTCCAATCAAAACAAAATAGGGTATATTTGCATCAAAGAAGGTATTTAAAATAAATAATCCAAAAGTTGACAAAACACCAACACTTGTAGCTGCTAAAAATTGTCCTTTTAAATATGAAGCCAATTGTTTTTGAATTTTATACATTAAATTTAATGATAATTCAAAATGTTTGTTTGGAATCAATTTAATTAATCCTTTTTTTAATTTTCTTTCATCTTTAAGGAAGAAAAAAGTGATAAAAATAATAACAAAAAGATTCGCAGCAAAATTAATAATAGATTTACCAATATTTAAAGCGGTTTTTGCCAATTTATTTGTTACATTTTTTAATATCGGATTTATTTTGTCTAATATTTCTGGCATATTTTCAGAAAGATCATAAAAAGGGATGTTTTTATCAAAAGACAAAATAATATTTTCAATATTATTATTATTTGGATCATTAGTTTTTACTTTTTCTAAGATAGTCGCTCCTGCATCTTGAATGATCGGTGTTAAGCTACTGACGCCAATTCCGATAAATAAAAAAACCAGTAATATTACAATTGCAGTTGAAAGACCACGAGGAATGTTGTATCGTTCAAGTTTATCAACTGAAGGATCTAACATAGTAAATAATAATATTGATAGAACAATTATCAATATTAATGAAGTTAATTTTGTGATTAGAAAAAATAATACAAATATTCCTGCTAAATATGATAATAATTTTACAATAAATTTCTGATTTTTTGTCATCATATTATTACTTATTTTTTTGTTGGATTTCATAAAGATTTTTATTTGTTATACGTAATCTTTCGCCTAGTATCCTAGCAACATTCAAAACTATTTTTGAACCAATTAATGGTTTTCTGTTGGTGATATCTAAAAGATCACTTCTGAAGAATCCTAACGCTTCCGTGTCATCAGAACAAAGAGCAGATGCAGAACGAGGTGATTCATCTAACAATGATAGTTCACCAAAAAATTCACCATCTTTTAATGTGGCTAATAAATTCTGTTTTTGATCTTTTTTATTTTCATCAATGATCTGCACTTCACCTTTAAGAATGATATACATTCCATTGCCAGGGTTATTTTTTTTGAAAATATATTCGTCTTTTTTATAAGTTCGTAAATAAACCATTGTTTGTACAAATTTTAACTCTTTATTTTTTAATCCATTAAAAATGTTTGCATCTTTTATTGTCTCAAACTCTAATGCATTTTTGGATTTTTTATTCTTAAAAATATTGTCCCAAAGTGGTGAATTCATTTTTTCCTCATATTATTTTTATTAAAAATAATCTATTTTTTATTAAATCCCAATAAAATAATGTTAATTATTTATTTTTTTAATAACTTTTCAATTCCACCTTCAATAATTATTTTTTGTATATTAGCACCAATTGGAGAAAATTCATATTTATTGTTTTCAATAATTATTTTGGAATTTGTAAAATTGACCTCACACTCTAATTTTGTGCCTATTGTTAAAATATTTGTATCAAATTGGTTTTTTAGATCATTTACAAACTCTGGAGATTCTATTACAATAAAACCATTATTTATGGCGTTTCGTTTATATGTTTGGCTGAATGAACCTGCAATTATTAATTGAATGCCACGATATTTAAATGCTGTTGCTGCCTGTTCGCGAGAACTCCCTGTACCGAAATTAAAACCGCCAACTAAAATATTTCCCTTTTTAACGATTTTGTTAAAATTAATATCGTAATTTTCCATAACGACTTTTGCTTGCTGTTCGGGAGTGAAATCATCTATATAAGTATATTTTCCAGGGAAAATTCCATCTGTGTTAATATTATCTTTAGGACAAAAAATAATATTACCAATAATTTTCTCTCTAAAACCTTTAATGATCTTTACTTTTTTATTTGGTGTTGGTTTTTTATTAAACGTCTTTATTGAAAAATTAAGTTTTTTATCTTTTACTTGACTTTTTGAACTGATGAATCCATTAATTGCAGAAGTGGCAACAGTTGCTGGTGATGCCAGATATGCTTCGGAATTCTTTGTTCCCATTCGTCCCTTAAAATTTCTATTTGTTGCAGAAATTCCAACTTCATCGTCTTTCAATAATCCTTTTCCTAATCCAATACAAGGACCACATCCGGGAGGTAATGGAATTGCACCGGAATCTATGATCTTTTTCCAATCGCCTCTTTTTTCACTTTCTTTTTGAATCTGATCGGAAGCTGCTGCTACATATAATTCAACATGTTCTGCAACTTTTTTCCCATTTAATACTGAGGCAGATTCTGCAAGATCTTCAACCCTAGCATTTACACAAGAAACCAAATATGCTTTATCAATTTTAATTTTTTCTTTCATAATTTTACTGGCAGTTTTTGATATTTTTATATTGTGAGGACCAGAAACAAAAGACGATATTGATGAAAGATCAACAACTAGTTCTTTTGCATAATTTGCATTTTTATCTGCTTTTGGAATATTACTTTTCAATTCTTTTATTGTTTTATTATTGATACGTGGATGAATTCCATTTTGGGTTTGGTTAGAAGGGACATCTTCTATTCCATTTTTCATAATATATTTATTTCTATTTTCAAGCCACCCTATTGTTTTTTCATCGACAGGGAAGAGGCCAACCAATGCTCCCCATTCGGTTGTCATGTTCGCAATAGATAATCGTGAGTCGATCGATAAGTTTTTAATTCCTTCACCTTGAAATTCGATTCCGTGATTTAACACTTCATCATTTTTGAAATATCCGCAAAGAGCTAATGCAACATCTTTTCCTGTAACATTCTTTTGCAATTTCCCTTTTAAAATGACTTTTGCAACGGGAGGGATTTGCCACCATGTTTCGCCTGTAGCCCAAATGCAAGCTGCATCAGTTCTGACAATTGGTGTACCTAAGCAACCCAATCCACCGTAAGTATTTGCGTGACTATCCGAAGCAACTGACATTTCCCCGGGGAATGCATATCCTTCTTCACACATTATTTGATGACCAATTCCCCTTCCTGCAGGATAGAAATCAACTCCCATTTCTTTCGCGAATAATTCGATTTTTCTATATTTCTTTAAATTTGCTTTATCTTTATTTTGAACATTATGATCGAGAGCAAACATTGGCTGTTGTGGAAATTTGATTTTTTTTATGCCGATATTTTTGAATTTCGGAATTATTGCCCCTGTATTGTCGTGAGTTAAGATATGAGCAGGTTTTATGGATAAATAATCACCGCTTTTTACTTTTTCATCTTCTGTTGAATATTTTTGAGCAATTTTTTCGATCAAGTTTTGTGACATCTTCTCTCCTATATTTAAAATATAATCTATAATTACTAATTTAATTTATAAAACAATTTATACAAATAATAGTATGAAATGAAAAAAATAAACAGGTTTAAGAGGATCATGCCAAGTGCCCAAAAAAGAAAATTGATGCAAAGGAAAATAAATTAGAATTTTTGAAATTTACCCATTAAAAGAAAAACAATATTATAATTGAAAAATCAAAAAATAATTTATAAATTTAAAAACTTTATGAAGTTGTATGAATAATATAAGGAGAGTAATGAAAAATCATTTTGAAATTATAATTTTAATGGGCAGACCTGCAGCAGGGAAAAGTGAAGTAATTGATTTTCTTAAGAAAACGCCGAAAAAAGAAAGAATAGATCGTTTTCATATCTCTGACTTTGAGGAAATTGATGATTTCCCAATGTTGTGGACTTGGTTTGAAGATGATGCAATTTTGGAAAAAATTTTAAAGAAACCAAGAATGCAAACAGATAAAGACGGTAATTTTTTATATCAATATCAATGGGATTTATTGATTGAAAGAATATCTTTAGAATATTCTAAAAAAATACGGGATGAAAATTATAAAAATAATTATACTTCTATTTTAGAATTCAGTAGAGGAAGCGAACATGGTGGATATAAATCAGCTTTTGAACATTTATCTGATGATATTTTGAGTAAGGCAGTAATTCTTTATATCGATGTTCCTTACGAAGAATCTTTGAGAAAAAACCGTAAGAGATTTAACCCTGAAAGACCGGATTCAATACTGGAACATGGATTACCTGATGAAAAATTAGAAAAGATGTATAAGAAAGTTGATTGGGAAGAGTTCAAAGGTGATGATTCTGAATTTATTACAATTAAAAATCATAAAGTTCCTTATGTTGTATTTCACAATATGCCTGAAGTAACGAATGATTTTAATAAATTAGGTCCGGTATTAGATAACAATTTTAAGAAATTATGGAAAATAAATAATAAAGGATAAAAAATGGGAAAAGCAAAATTAGACAGTACAAAAAGATTAGGTGAACTTAGTTTCGGTTATTTTATATTTTATATTATTACCGGATTGAGTGTTAAATTTTTCTTGTCAAGTGGTGCAGGCAGACCTGGACTGAATGGAATGGAATATTTGTTTTATAGCACTTTTTCTTCTACATTAATAGTAACTACATTTGTATTAATTAGAAGATGGTATAAGATAAATTCTATCAAAAGGATAAATTTTGGTAAATATATGGTTCCATCTGAATTAAAGTACATTTTGCCATCAGGAGTTTTTACCGCTGTAATAATTCCAACGACTACATTAATGTATTCGTTCAAAGGAATTTCAGTTATGGTTGCAATGGTGTTGATGCGAGGTTCTGTAATAATTATTAGCAGGGTAGTAGATGCAATTCAAATTAAAAAGGGATTTTTGAAAAAGAAAGTGTATTTGGAAGAAAATATTGGGGTTGTGTTCGCGCTTTTGGCAATTGGAATAAAAATATTTAGCGGAGGTGCTGAAGGAAAAGCGAGTCCGTTTGCTTCACTTCCGGTTATGGTAGTATTTTCTGCATACATTGTTTCCTATGCAATTAGAATATATATTATGAATTATTATAAGAATACTCGACCTAAAAAATCTAAAGGTGATAACAATAAAGCATTTTTTGCTATTGAACAAATTGCCTCTACTTTGACTCTTGTTTTAGTTGTGGTTGTTGTTATTTTATTCGCTAAACTCGGTGGGGTTACCGGTGACAGGATCACACCATTTGTAAACGCAATATTTTCGCCAGTAAAGGATTGGTGGTATTGGGCAATGATCGTTGGTTCTGCTTTTGGAATTGTAGCTTTCTTTTCAGTTTTTCTTTTTATGTTTAAAGGACGGACTGCAACATTCGCCGGTTTGGTAAATCGTCTTACTTCACTAATTGCAGGTACAGTTTCTACAGTTATTTTTGCAATTGCTTTTAGTGGAAATTTTCCAATGTTGATTGATTGGATATCATTATTTTTCATTTTAGTTGCGATTACTTTTATTGCTTTTGCTGAGAAGAAGAGGGCAAAAGAATTAGCGATGGAAAAAGATTAGTTGGTAGAAAATATGAAATTCAAAATTGATTGTTATGAAGATATCTTTGATGAGGAGGAAAAAAATATTTTAGAAAAATGGGGAATTTTTTTCTATGATTTAGTAAAAGGTAATAGAAAAGTGGCTAATAATAGAAGAAAAAAAATTATTGAAATTTATAATTCAATAATTATAGAAAATGAATCTATTGAAGAACCGA
>LSCC01000018.1 GCA_001577215.1 Fidelibacterota bacterium TCS52 | reverse complement strand
GTCGCGGCTTTATCCCATGTATCATACGGAGATGTATTTGAGCCATCTGTAGCAACATAATAGGTTGCCGCGTTGGCTGCTGCGGGAAAAGCAAGAAATGTCAGAGTCAACATAAGCGAAAATGTTGCTAACGTATAAGTCATATTAGTTCGTTTAATCATTTTTTTTTCTTTGTTGAATATTTAAAAATTCTTTTAATTTTTTCATAAAACTTTTGAAACTACATTGTTAATAACTAAATGTTTTTGACATAATAGTTCTTTTTGTATTTTATACACGGCTAACATAAGATTAGGTTTATTAATAAAAAAAGCAATTGTTGCTTTCTATGACTACCTAATATCAGTTGGCTGGTATTGGTTAATTCTTTATTACTATTCATGTTATACATTTTTTTCTTTTTATGCCCTACAACTTATATATATTCATTGTGTTTATACAGCCAATTTGGATATATAAACATAATTATTTTTATTTTCCCCCTTACAATTGATCATATAACAGTTTACCAAATTATTTTTTTAAACCCAAAATCTTTATCAATTCTTTTTTGCCTATTCAAATGAGAATTTTAAACATTCAACGAATCTTGTTCCCAATTGATTGGATTATTTTGAATATATTCCACAATCCGTTCATATTCTTTGTCGTTGCGAATAATTCTATCCCAATAATTGCGTTGCCATAATTTATCATTCATTACTCATCCATTCCAAATATTTTTCAATTTTTGATGCTAAAAAATATGGCAAATTCAGTAATTTGAAATTAGTTTTATTTATTGTCTGTGTATCTTCAATATTTACTTTTTCTGCATACAATCTTACAGCAATTTTATGAGATGATTGATCCATGAACTGATGCAAAGAACGAAGACGACCTGTTTTCCCTGACTTTACTTCAATCGGAATAACATTATTTTTATATTGAATTATAAAATCAATTTCTGCATTTGATTGTTTCTTTTCCTTAACCCAAAAATGCAATTTATATAAAAATGAAAAACTTGTTGACAGTAATTCTTGTCCTACAATATGTTCTGATATTTTTCCTTTATAAATATTATTTATATCAGTTGCTTTAAAAATATCCTCGTTTACACCTAAAAAATAATTCAACAATCCAGTATCTAATAATTGAAGTCGTGGAGATTTCTTTCTGTTTGGTATTATTGGAATATTAATATTTGTCGTTGGATAAATCAAATATAATAAAAATGTTTTCTCAAGTAATTGCAATGCTTCACTTATTTCTCGTGATTTATAATTTGACTTTCCAAAACCTTGAAATTTGACACGATTTCCTGCTTCATAAAATGAATTATTTATAACATATCTAATTATTGATCTATTCTTATTTGTAGAATAATATTTTTCCACATCATCCAAATAAGAAGTGATCAAACTATCATATATCGTATTAATTGATAATAAATCATCTGTTTCTGTATATTTTTTTACAACTTCCGGCATTCCACCAATTAAAACAAAACGGTGAAATAATCCTAATAATTTTTTATGAGCAAAATCAGGTAAAGGAATCGTATTTAACATTTCAACTGCCGGAGCTTCACCAATTGCCAACAAAAATTCCTCAAAAGACAATGGTTTTAAAACCAAATATTCGACTCTTCCAACTGGAAAATTAATATTTTTATCCAATAATGTCTCTAATAATGACCCTGCAGAAATTACGAACAAATCTTTTGCTTTTTCATAAAAATATCGTAATTGTGTAACAGCATTCGAAACATTTTGAATTTCATCTATAAATATTAGAATTGTTCCTGAATTCTTTTTTACATTCTTCAAAAAAAATATTGCTTCTAATAATTTGTCAAAAGATAAATTACTCTCAAAGATTTCTCTATCTTCAGAATTTTCTAAATTTAGATAAATATACTTATCAAACTGCTTTGAAAATAAATTTACAACCGTTGTTTTACCAACTTGACGAGCACCTCTGATTACAAGAGGTTTCCTATCACTTTTATCTTTCCACTTATTTAATTCGTCTAATATTTTTCGTTTAAACATCGCTCCTCGCACAAAGTCAAGGATATTATAACAATATATTTACACAAAGTCAAGGATATTTTACTATTTTTCTACACAAAGTCAGGGCTATTTTCCAAATATTTCTACACAAAGTCAAGGTTATTCCATCGCATTAACACGGTTAATGCACTCCATAATTCACAATTTATATAATTTTCAACTCTTTCCCAATTTTCATAAATGCATTTACTGCTTTATTCACATCATCTTTTGAATGTGCAGCAGAGAGTTGAACTCTTATTCGTGCCTTCCCTTTTGGTACAACAGGATAGACAAATCCTATAACATAGATACCCTCTTTTAAAAGCGAATCCGCCATTTTCAAAGCTGTTACTTCGTCATAAAGCATTACAGGAACAATTGCCGTATTTCCTTTTACAATATCAAAACCAGCATCTTCCATCTGTTTTCTAAAATCTTTCGCATTTTGTTTCAACGTCGTGATCAATTCTGAAGATTCGTTTAACATTTCCATAACTTTCAAGGTTGCACCTACAACTGCAGGTGCTAATGTATTCGAAAATAAATATGGCCTTGATCTTTGTCGCAACATTTCTATTATTTCTTTTTTACCTGAAGTACAACCACCCGATGCACCACCAAGTGCCTTACCAAATGTAGTTGTAATAATATCTATTCTACCCATTACGTCATTAAATTCATGTGTTCCTCGCCCATTTTTACCTATATATCCAGTTGCATGAGAATCATCAACCATTACAAGCGAATCATATTTTTCTGCTAGATCACAAATTTCATCAAGTTTTGCAATATCGCCATCCATAGAGAATACACCGTCCGTAACGATCATTTTATATTTTGCAGATTGCGCTTGTTTGAGCATATTTTCTAACTCATTCATATCAGAATGACTGTAACGATATCTTTGTGCTTTACAAAGTCGTACACCGTCAATAATTGAAGCATGATTTAATTCGTCAGATATTATTGCCGAATCTTTATCTAATAAAGGTTCGAAAACCCCACCATTTGCATCAAAACATGCAGCATATAAAATCGTATCTTCTGTGCCTAAAAAATCAGATATCTTTTTCTCAAGTCGCTTATGGATCTCTTGAGTTCCACAAATAAATCTAACGGAAGACAATCCATATCCCCATTCATCCATGATCTCTTTTGCTGCTTCGATCACTTTGGGGTGATTTGCCAATCCCAAGTAATTATTAGAACAAAAATTCAATACATTTTCACCTGTAGATACACTAATTCCAGATCCTTGTGGAGATGTAATAACTCTTTCATCTTTATACAAACCATTTTTCTTTAGATCAACAAACATCTCTTGAAAATCTTTTTTCATTTTTCCGATCATTTTATTCTCCCTTTTTTTCTTTATAAACACCTAAAATTTCACCAAAATAAACAGAATGATAATCACCTTGAATATAATATTTATCAATAATGTTTTTTTCTAATTCACTATTAATAATATCATTTTTATTTACGATCCTACATTCATAATGAATTGGACACTCTTTAATATATGGCACAGAAATATTATTTGATTTACCGAGATTAAAATTGCATTTTTCGATCTTATTAACATCACGACCTGAATATGTTCCACAGTATGCAACTTCTTTTTTCAATTCCGGAGTTGGAACATTTACAGTGAATTCCGGTAATTCTTCAATAAGTTTAAATGAATAACGAGAAGGTCTGACCAAAATTGTAAAAATTGATTTATGCCAAACTACCCCAACCGTTCCCCAGCCAATTGCCATGGGATTTCCACTTTCTCCGGACATTAATAACAAACCGTTCTTATACAAATTTTTCAATGTCAAATTAAGCTCAGAAAATGTTTCTATTTTTTCCCTCATAACGATCCTCCTTAATTCTTAATATTTCTCATCTTTATATTAAAATTTATAAAATATTTTCAATTTATCAAATAAAATAATTGTAATTTATGAATAAGAATTATATATTTAGGCGTTTGTTGAAAAAGTAATTGGAGAGGTGGCCGAGTTGGCTGAAGGCGGCTGCCTGCTAAGCAGTTGTACGGGTTTAATGCTTGTACCCCGGGTTCGAATCCCGGCCTCTCCGCTTTTTTAAATCAATACATTTATCATAACTAAATAATATCAATTTTAAAATCGTTAATTTATATGCGATAATCAATTATATAATACAAATCTTTATTTATTATCTATTAGCTTGAAGCCATTTTATTTGTGTATTTTTAAATCTAACTAGTTAAAATTCGCCACAATTCAAAACAAGAGAGCATGCTCCCTTGCTAATTTACCATTTATCTCATCGGCCTAAAAATCTGTTTCCAACGAATTTTATTATAAAACTTGCTCCAAGATACTGTTTTATCCCAAGAGAGATATCGAACCAATGGAGTTCCTAATATATATTTTTGCGGAACAAATCCCCAATATCGACTATCTGCACTATTATCACGATTATCACCCATCATAAAATAATAATCCTGCTCTACAATATATTTTTCTATTTGTTCGCCATCTAAATAAAATGCGCCCATCCCATATTCTATTTTATTACCATCCATATAAGCAACATATGCAATAATTTGGATATTTGTTTCATTTACATCTAAAGTATCTCCCTCTTTGGGAATATATATTTTATGATATTGATCTTTGTTTCCATTTCCATGCGGGAAAATATTAGGTTCCGAGTAATCTTTTGATAAAATATTCTCGTAATCGATAACTGATTTTTTTGGATCCTCAAACCTTTCACCATTTACATAAACCTTCTTATCAATTATCTCTAAATAATCTCCAGGCCCAGCAACACATCTTTTAACATAATTTGTCCAAGGATCTAGAGGATATTCAAAAATTACAATATCTCCAGAATTAGGTTTATTAAATGTTGGAATAGTTAAATGAGGAATAAAAAAACCTTTCCTCGTAAATGGGATACCAAACCAATCCGGAGTTCTAATACCATAAGCAATTTGATTTCCAAGAATAAAATCACCAATTTTTATCGTATTTTTCATTGAACCGGTTGGAATCTGATATGCACAAACTATACCCGACCGAATAAAATAAACAGCAATTAATACATAAGCCCATGACTTAATCTCATAAATGATCTTTTCTTTTCTTGTTTTAAATCTCGGTTTTCTTTTCCTTTTGAAGATGTTTTTTATAATATTTTTCATTTTTATAAATATTGGTTCATTTTCAGTCATATTTTTCCTTTCAATTTTAGTTTGTTTTACAATAATGCTGATTATTTGTTGCAATAAAAATAATCTAAAAATCTCCGCCAAGCGAAAACAAGTATCTAGGTTTAGAAAAACCTGTTCCATCATATTCCCAAGCAGTATCAATTCGTAACAAAAAATATCCCAAGAATATTCTGACACCAAAACCAGTAGAAGTTATTAGATCTTCATGCTTATTACCAAATGGTGAAATTTTATCTCCTACCAATGGATCAAATTTGCCTTCCCAAGCTGAACCAACATCACAAAAAATTGCTCCCCTAACCTGCCATAAATTTACAGGTAGCGGAAATCTCAATTTTGCATATTCAATAAATGGAAAGCGAAATTCAAAATTCATTAAAAAATATTTAGAACCATATTTTTCAAAAAATCTTACTCCCCTTACAGGTGTTATATATTTCGTTAAATAATACATCTCTAAATTATCAGAAAAATTCGAAGCGTTACTGCCAAATATTGGTGCTTCGGGATTATAACGATAATTCAACCAATTACTGACACCACCTAACATAAATATTTGCGGTGTTTCACCCCAAGATTTCCCCGCAGTAAACCTTAAACCGAAATGATAATTAAAATTAATTTTTAAATACTTTCTAAAATCAAAAGTTAATGATTGATATGTAGGTGAATCCTTTCCAAATTTTGGCATATATTCAAATTGAGCACGATATCGCATTCCATCCATCGGAGCAGTATAACTAAAAAGCGTATTATCCTTAACAAAAGCAAGTGAAGTAATCGCCGTCTGAACTGATTCCTTATCATTTATTCTCTGATCTAATATTTCCTTCGAAATATTTAAATATGTTGCATTTGTTTCAATTCGACAAAACTTATTTATTGGATAATCGACATAAAATGACCCACCATTACTTCCATATCGAACAATAACAGCATCATAATATCCTTCTTCAGGAAAATAATGATAAGTATAATATTGATCAGATTGATTAATATATGATATGCCATAATTCATTCGATTTTTTAAATAAAAATACGATAATGAATAATCACTGTTTTTTAAATCAATATATAGATCAGTTCCGATGAAAATATGATGATCACCAAGCACATCGCTAAACATAAACATTGCCTGCCCTTGAAATCCATAAAATGTAGAATATGCAAATTGGTTGCTGACTAAATCAACCGAAAATTTTGTTTTATAATCATTGGATCGATACTCACCTGTATTTGTCATGATTTTAGATGAATCTAAGTTTATTAATGAATCAGATTGTGAATATGCAGAATTCCGTTTTAACATACTTGGTACAAAAATAAAGTCTTTATATTTTTGATTAGATTTCGGTTTTTTCAATTCACTAACAGTAAACGAATCTTTTGAAGTTGTATCTATTTTTATAATTGCACTTGAAATAGGTTTATCTTTTTTAAATTGATTTTTACGATATTTTGTTAATTGTAATGTTTTTTTAGGTAATTTTAATGGAGAGCTCATTTTGTAAACATCCCAGCCGCCGTTTTTAAATGCTGACATTACCAATGAATTACCATTTTTATCAATATTTAAATGAAAAATTCCACCTGTAACATTAGTTATCGGATATTCTACGGAATCATTTTTATTCACATAAATATTATTAATACCATTTTTATCAGAAGTATAAATTATTCCTCTTCCTTTTGGGTCATAGTAGGGATAATTCTCATCATAATCGGTACTTGTTAATTGATATATTTTATTTTTTCTCAAATCATATTCAAATAGATCGTTTTGGAAAGGATGCCTTAATACAATTTTATCATCTGCTCTGTCATGCTCTGATACATAAATTATCTTATCACCTTTTTCGTTCCATTGTGGATTACTGTCGCTGTATTTATCTTTTGTAAGATTTACCAGTTTTTTCTTCTTGAGATTATAATAATAAATATCACCCTGTAATCCATTATGACCACTAAAAGCAACAATATTTTCATATTTTGGATTCCAAGCAACAGAAAAAATTCCATTTAAATTTTTAATTTTAATTACTTCTTGTTCTTCTGATTCTACATCAACAATTATTAATGCATCGTATTTTCCACTCTTAGTTGCAAACACTATTTTTTTAGAATTTGGAGACCACGATATTCCGGGAGTAACCCATTTCAATTCCTCTAAACTTGCTTTTCTTTGACCTGATACTATTTTCTCAACATCCGAACCATCTTGAGCATTCATAACATAAATGTCTGCATATCCCTTTCGATCACTCATAAAAGCAATTTTTGTGCCTGATGGAGAAATTGCAGGTGCAACATTTTGAGCAGTTTTCAATTTGACATGATCAGTTAATTGTACGGCTATTTTTCCAATATCATCAGTTGACCTTATATCTGTCCAATACTCTTCTTTTAAATATTTTTTCCATTTTTTATTAAATTCTTCTTGTTTTACCTTGAATGTTTTCTTAATTGCCTTTTTTATACTACTTACTCTTTTCATAGAATGATAGAATTCTGTCAGTTTCTTTTTTCCATAAATATCATTAACAAATTTTAAAACAGATTGACCTGCTTTATAGACATAATATCCCGATATGTTTTCTATAGATGGAATAGTGCTATTCAAAGCTAAATCCCTCATGAACATATCACTTCTTGTATCCCATCTAACTGACTCAAATTCAGCCGAACCTTCAGTGATCCATAAAGGGATCTGCAATTTTACATGTCCAGATACCAATGATCGTATTGATCCACCATAATACATATCATTCATTGTCGAATGTACAAGTTCATGATGTAAAGTATGTCGGAAATCTTCATAGGAACCGGTGAACGGCACAATTACACGGTTTTTAAACAATTCTGTAAACCCAGCAACCCCCTCAGGCAAACTGCCTTGAGTAGTATTTGTTTGTTGAAAATCATTATGACTGTTGTAAATAATTATTGAATATCTCTTTTGCAATGGCCAATTAAATAGATCTTTAATTGAGAGATACGCTTTTTCTACATTTGTAGCCGCATATTTTGCTATTTGTTTATTATTGCCATTATAATAAATATCAAAATGATTGCTTTGAATATATTTCCACTCAAATTGCTTATATTGAACTTTATTTTTTCCAAATTGTCCAAACACATTTAAGGTAAAAATCAGTATTATAATTATTGTTTTTTGTATTTTTATTTTTTTCATATGTAGCTTATAGAATAACCATAATTATTAAATTAATCAAGCAAAACATATATTTTTTACTGAATTTTTAAATTTAAGTTCCAAATATTTGGTCTATTTAATTTTATAAGTAGTTCCGTCATTTCTATCTACAAGTTCAATACCGGATTTTAATAATTCATCACGAATTTTATCTGCCTTATCCCAATCCTTATTTTTTCTTGCTTCGTTTCTCTCTTCAATTTTTTTTAGAATTTTATCTTCATCAACATAATTATCTTTTTCTGATTTTAGAAAAATAACGCCAAGAATATTATCTATTTTTTTCAAAGAATTGATTATATTTTCTCTGTCAAGATTAGATAATTTATTTGTACTTTTGAATTTATTGATTTGTTTCAAAAATGTAAATACGACTCCAAGTGCTGCTGAAATATTTAAATCATCATCCATTGAATTTTCAAAGTTTTGCAACATTTTGTTTGATAAATCAATTATTTTTTCATTTTCTACATTGCTATTTTCTACATTATCCAATTCATATTTAAAATCATCAAATTTTTTCAAAGTTTTCTCGGCAGAATCCAATTGTTCAAAACTAAAGTTTAATTTTTGTCTATAATGAACGGAAAGTAAAACAAAACGAATTGCTCTTGCAGAATAATTTTTCTTAATAAGATCTTTAATGTAAACTGTATTACCCAGTGATTTACTCATTTTAGAATCTTTTAATCCAAGATATTCACAATGCATCCAATAGTTTACAAATTTTTTGCCGTTGGCTGCTTCACTTTGGGCAATTTCATTTTCGTGATGAGGAAAAATCAAATCTACTCCTCCGGTATGAATATCAAATGTTTCACCAAGATATTTTGCTGACATTGCAGAACATTCAATGTGCCAACCGGGTCGTCCCTTACCAATTTCTGTATCCCAATAACTATCACCATCTTTCGGTTTATATCCTTTCCAAAGAGCAAAATCATAGGCAGAATCCTTACCATATTCATCCGTCTCAACTCTTTCACCTTTTTTCATCTGATCTTTATCCAATTTTTGCAACTTTCCGTAATCTGGAAATTTGTTAATATTAAAAAATATACTTCCATCATCTGTTTTATATGCAATACCTTTATCAAGAAGTTTTTGAATTAATATTACCATATCAGAAATATGAGCGGTTGCCTTTGGGAATATATCTGCTTTCTGAATATTTAAAGTTTTCAGATCATCAAAAAACGCTTTTTTATATTTATCAGTATATTCCTCCAATGAAAAATTATTCTCAGAACATTTTTTAATTATCTTATCATCGACATCGGTAATGTTCATTACATGTTTAACTTTATATTTTTTGAACTTTAAATAGCGTTTTAAAATATCTACAAAAATAAAAGATCGAAAATTTCCTATATGAGCAAAATTATAAACTGTTGGACCACAAGAATACAACTTAACTTCATTTTTTTTAATTGGTTTAAATACTTCTTTTCTGCGTGTAAATGTATTATAAAACTTCATAATTCCTTTTAAATATTTTTATATTATTTATCATTCCTTAATGCATTAGTTATTATTTTTTCAATTAAGTCAGGAAATTCCAAACCCGAATATTTTGCTGATTTTGGCAGTAAACTCGCATCGGTCATTCCGGGTAATGTATTTGCTTCCAAACAAAATGCCTCATTATTTTCATTCAAGCGAAAATCAATTCTACCATAATTTTTCATTCCGAGAATATTCCATACTTTTTTTGCCGATATTTTTATTTTTTCCATAACAGAATCATCAATTGAAGGTGAAAATATATATTCATTCATTCCATGTCCATATTTACTCTTATAATCGTAAACTCCGCTTTTTGGTACGATTTCAACTAATGGATATGTTTTTCCACAAATAATTGGTGCGGTAAGTTCTCTTCCGTTAATATATTTTTCAATAATAAACTCGCGAGAATATTTAAGTGCTTTTTTTGTTTCATTTAAAATATTTTTATCTTTTTTCACAATTGATAATCCAACTGAAGAACCTGCGTCGTTTGGCTTAATAACTAGAGGAAAAGATAAAGAACGAGGAAATTTTGTAGAAGAAGTATGTAATTCAAAAGGAGGAGTTAAAACTCCAATAGAATTTAATAATTTTTTTGTTCTATATTTATCCATCGCAATTGCTGACGCCATACCCTCCGAACCAGTAAATGGAATTCCGGCAATTTGTAATACTGCAGAAATTACTCCATTTTCACCATTGCCTCCGTGTAAAACATTAAATACAATATCAAAACTTTCTTCTTTTATCCAATCAATTTGCTTTAAAAAATATTGATCTTGCATTTTTCTTAACTTGTCAAAATTCTGGGTCTCAATAGAAATTGTATCTAAAGATTTAATAAAACTACCCATCTTTTCTAATGGCGTGGCCGGATCTAAAAATTTAAATTTATGATTCTTCTTTTTTAACGCTTCTGCAATTGCTAATCCACTGTGAATAGAAACATTTCTCTCAGTTGAAGCTCCACCTAATAATATACATACTTTCATGATTTTCATTATTCCTTTTTTTTAAGATTTCACTCAAAGTGCACAGAGAAAAAGAGAGATAGTAAAGTTATTTTTTATATTTGTCATTTTACACTATTTTTTTTATTTATTATTTTTCTTCTTTGTGCTCTTCGCTCTTCTTTCCGAACTTTGCGTGAAACTCTCAACCACAACTTTCAGATTCTTCCATGTTTTAACTTCAATATTCTTCTCTTTTTTAATCGTTTCCGCCGTCTCAATACCGTAACCAGTTTCTACAAGATAGAATGGAATACCCAAATTTTTCGCTGTTTCCCAGTCACAAACAGAATCCCCAACATAAACACTATTATTTATATCAAATTTATATTCTTTAGCTGCTTGTAAAAACATACCGGATTTTGGTTTTCTACAATTACAATTATCAGTTGGTAAATGCGGGCAATAGTAGAAATCAGTTATTTTTCCATTATCTTTTTCACTATCACTTATTATTTTTTTAAATATGTCAGAATTAGTTTCCTCAGTAAAATATCCTCTTGATATTGCCGACTGATTACTAGTAATAAAAATTTTAAGTCCGAGATCGGTCAATTTCTTTAATGCTTTACTAACAAATGGATAAACACTAACATCTTCAACAGATCTAATATAATTATCACTATCTTCATTTAATACACCGTCTCTATCCAAAAATATTGCTTCTAAATTCTTCATATTTAAATTTACAAAATAATTTATTATTATGAAATATTTTTATTTCCCTCTAAAGCCTTTTTATAAGCATCAACATATTTTTCTGCACTTTGTTTCCAAGAAAAATTTTTCTTCATTGCCGTTTTTCTCATTTTTTGAAAATGTTTTTTTCTGTCATAAAATGTACTTACTGCCCAGCCGATAGTATCATAAATTGCTTGTGGTGTTAAATCATTAAATTTAAAACCGGTGCCATCTCCTGTATTCTCATTATATTGTTCAATAGTATCATCTAATCCGCCAGTCGCTCTTACAATTGGTAAAGTTCCATACTTTAAAGAATATATTTGATTTAATCCGCATGGTTCATAAAGTGACGGCATAATAAAAAAATCTACTCCGGCTTCTATCTGATGTGCCAATTGATTATCATAACCAATAAATGCTCCAATTTTTCCTGAATATTTTAAAGTTAACGACTGAAAATAATTTTCCAAACTTTTATCACCAGATCCCAAAATTGCAAACTGAACTTTTATATCCATAACTACCTTTTCGATCACTGATGCTAAAACATTAAGTCCTTTTTGAGAAGCAAATCTGCTAATAATTCCAATTATGGGAATATTTTCATCCTTTTTGAGATTTATTTTCTCTTGTAAAAATAGTTTACATTTGGATTTTTCACTAATATTATTTTCATCATAATTGTATGGAATTAATTTATCAATATCGGGATTCCACTGTTCATAATCAATGCCATTCAGAATACCAAAATACTTATCTTTTTTATCAATCAAAAAAGTATGCATACCATGTGAATATTCTTCTGTCTTTGTCTCTTCAGCATATTTTGGACTAACGGTATTTACAATATCAGCATAATGAATTCCGCCTTTTAGAAAATTAATGTCTCCAAAATCTTCTAAAATATTTGGATTAAAAAGTCGATCTGAAAATCCAAGATATCCAAAATTTTCATACGGATATTTTCCTTGATAACCAATATTGTGAATAGTCAATGCACCAATTGTATTCTTAAAATACGGATCGTCTTCATACCACTCTTTAAGGTAGATCATTGACAATGCAGATTGCCAATCGTGTGAATGAATAACATCCGGTTTATAATTAATATCTTTACACAATTGAAAAGCTGCATTTGATAATAGTGCAAATCGTTTTGGATTATCGATAAAATCATTCATTTTAGAATCGTGATATAACCCATCACGATTAAAATATTTTTCATATTCAATAAAATAAATTGTCACATTTTTATTATGTTGTGTGGAATATACAGAACACCATTCTTCACAATTTCCCATGTGAACACACATTGGTAAAAGTATCTTTTTCATGTTAATTTTTTTCGTATCAATCGAAGAATATTTGGGAATTACTATTTTCACATTATGACCAAGGTTTGTTAATGCAATCGGTAATGCTGACACAACATCGGACAAACCACCTGTTTTTGCATACGGTGCACATTCCGATGCAATGAATAATATATTTAATTTTTTCTTCATTCTAATTATTATACCTTTTAAATATCTTCACTTTTTACTTTTCACTTATAACTTTTTTCATTGCTTTAATATGTTCTGGTGTCGTACCACAGCAGCCGCCAATAATAGAAACACCAATATCAATTAATTCTTTGGCTTTTTCTGCAAAAAATTCAGGAGTTTCCAAATATACAGTTTTTCCATTTTTATTTACCGGCTGACCTGCATTTGATTGAATTATTATCGGCAATTCAGAATACTTTTTAAATTCCTTTGCAATTTCAACCATATTTTCAAAACCATTTCCACAATTCGAACCTATAATATTTACTCCGGCTTCTTTTAAAGCAGAACTGACTTCTTCAATACTATTTCCCATAACTGTAAAAAAACCTTTCGGAGTTTTATTAAATGTCATCGTTGAAATTATCGGAATTGAGCTTGATATTTTTCGTGCCGCTTCAATTGCTAAAATCGCTTCTTGCAAATCAATCATTGTTTCAATACAAATAATATCAACTCCACTATTAATAAGAATTTCAATTTGTTTTTTGAATCCGGATTTTATTGTAGTAGGATCGCCATCTCCCATTGGTTCTAGCATTTTTCCTGAAGGTCCTACCGAACCGGATATATATGCTTTACCCTTTGTAACATTTTTAACAATTTCTACACCGACTGAATTTAATTCTTTTACTCTTTCAGAATTTCCGGAATAAGCAAGCTTAACAGTGGAACCACCGAAAGTATTTGTCTCAATCAGTTGTGAACCGGCTTTAAAATATTCCAATGCAATCCTTTCAATAATTTCAGGTGCTTCAATATTTAATAACTCCGGAACGCTCATATCACCGGAATAATATTTCTGAATTTGAGTCCCGATTGCTCCATCACCAAGTAATATTTCTCCATTTTTAATTCTATCTAAAATATTTTTCATAAATTAATCCTTGTGATAAAATTTATTTTATGTCATTTTTTTCTTTTTAACTTTCTTCCAAACCATTTCCAGATCATCTAAATTTACATCTTTCATATCAATTTTTTTATCATTAAAATATTTTTCTAATTCATTGAAACGTTGTATAAATTTATTTGTAGATTTTCGTAATGCTTCGTCTGGATTTACTTTAATGTAACGACTGATATTTACCATTGTAAATAAAATATCACCAAATTCATTTTCAATTTCATTTTTATTTTGTCTTTTAATTGCATCTTTCAATTCGCTAATTTCTTCATCAATTTTTTTCTCAACATCAGTAACATTGTCCCATTCAAATCCCACAGTTGCTACTTTTTCTTGTATTCGTAATGCCTTGTGAAGTGAAGGTAATGTTTCAGGAATTCCATCTAACAATTTTTTTCTTCCTTCATTTATTTTCTGCTTTTCCCAAAAATTAAGCAACTTATCTTTTGAAGAGAATTTCTTATCACCAAACACATGTGGATGCCTTGTCTCCATTTTTTTAATAATTGATTTCAGAGAATCTTCAGCTGTAAATTTATTTTTTTCTTCGGCTAAAATTATTTGAAAACCAATATGTAACATTACATCACCAAGTTCCTTTTTCAAAGATTCATAATTATTATTGTCAATCGCATCAATAACTTCATACACTTCTTCAATAAAATATGGAATCAACGATTCTTCATTTTGTGCTCTATCCCAAGGACAACCATCATCCGATCTTAATTTTCTAATAATATCTAAAAGTTCTTTAAATTCTCTCACACAATTTCCTTTGTTTTGATTTATATTCATTCTTCATATCACTACTAATAATAACTCACTAAATTACCATTCTCAAACTAAAAATTATTTTTTTGGGGAAAAATTCTCTCGCCAAGTCTCAAAGGTTTTTAATTTTATTTTACTGACTTTGTAAAAGCGAAGCGAGAACGGAGTTAGTAAAATATATTTGAAATTGGATACATGATACTCGATACTTAAAATTTGAAACACGAATCCCTTTTCCCTTCTCCATATATCACTTTCTACAATATGCTCCCGGCAAAGCTCCAACTGTAAATGTGTTCTTTATTTCTCCATTTGATTCAACAACTTTTACAGTATCAGGTGCTATATAATCACTTTGTCCAACAAAAACGAAATCACCATCAGTCCACATACTGTAAATATTTGAGTAATTGTCAAATATATTACTATTTTCTAACGATAAATCAGCATTCAATTTAAATATTTTTCCATTAAAACTCTGATAAATATTTTCATTAATTTTGATTATATCTGAAGCGAAAAAACCTTTACCATGTTCATTATTAAATACCGATTTATTTATTAAATTAATTTTGGAAATCCCAACATTTGAATTCCAAAAAACGTCATAATAAATATTAGTTACAAAAAGATTATCTCCATTCAATAACAATTTCTCAGGTCTATTCAACACTTCAAAAGTATCAGTAATTGTTGGCAAAGGATTTAATGAAATTTCTAAAACTTTATTTTCAGTTTCCCAATACGAATCCATATTCAAAGCAACAAATAATTTTCCGTTTTTATAAATTAAATCTTCCGGCAAACCATTCACAGAAATTGTATCTGTAATTTCATAAGTCTGCAAATTGATAACTGCAATACCTTCTATTCCCCAAGCACTTACAAAAGCACTATTTTCATCAAAAGCAATATATCTTGGACTCATTCCCGACAGATCAATTGAAGTTCCAAATATTAATGAATCATCTAATGAAACATCCATGATTTCTAATGAATGAGAATTATTCATTACAATAAATAATCGTCCATCTTTAATTGCCATGCTCTGTCCAACATCGCCAAGTGGATTTTCACTATTCCAATAAATTGGTCCTGTCAAGCTATCCAAATCTTCATTAATTCCCCACAAAGATGAATTCGATTGCTGAAAATTCCCTTCACAAAGAATAAAATATTTCGACAAATCATCATTTTTTGTTTCTTGTGGATCAATAAGACAACTATTAAAAAACAAAATAGTGAAGATAAATATCATTAAAATAGTCAAACTGTTTTTTTTCATAATTTTCTATTCTTTTTTAAAATTATAAGTTATTGTTAATTTATAAACTCTGCTTGATTCCGGATAACCATAAATTGTTTCATATTCTTTGTCTAAAATATTTTCTACAGAAATAACTGCAAATAAACTTCTTTTAAAAACATCGAATGAATATCCAAAACTAGAATTAATAATTAAAAATGGTTCCAAAATCACATCATTTGGATAATCATACATTGAAATTTGTTTGTCAGTATAATTGATCTGTAAATTTACATTTATTCTTTTCGGTTGCCATTGGACATTAAAAGATGCAATATTTTTCGGTACATATCGAAGCGATTTATTGTAGTAATTTCCTTCTACTTTATTTTCGCTTATCAGACGATCATAATGAAAATTTCCTGCTAAATTAAATGGATTATAATTCCAATCAACTAATATTTTATATCCATAACGAATTGTTTTTGCAATATTTTCCGGCTGCCAATACGATTGTTGTGGTATCCATTGAACCAGATCTTTACTATTTTTATAGAATAAATTTACATTAATTTCTACAAAATTATTCAACTTAAATTTTGATGAACAGTTAATTACATCTGTCTTTTCTGTTCGTAATTCCTGATTTCCTCCCGGCTCCCAATACATATCATTAAAAGATGGGAATCTATATAAATTTGCATAATGTAAAGAAATAGATTTAAACAATTTCGTATTTGAAAATATTGTAGTTCCAAAACTATAACTGATTTTATCAAAATTATTTGGCGAAAATTCATAATTTACAGTTGGTTTAAGTTCAATATTTTTAATCGGTTTATACAAAATAGAAAATGTATTTTTTGATAAAATTCTTTTGTGAAAATTTGTGCTATTCATTTTCAACACTTCATTTTTTAATGACACATTCCCAATTAATTTTACTTTTTCAGAAAAATGATAATCCTGATTTAATTTTCCTTCTGATGTAATATTTTCAAAATAACTATTTACATTAATATTTGGATTGGAATAATCGTCATTAGAATTGCGATAGATCAAATCAAATTTCCCATGTCCTTTTTTAAAATTCCAACCAAGTGTAAATGCAGATGTAAATAAATTATCTTTTCGTCTTGCTAATAAATTTGGTGACCATTTTTGTCCGGCTACTCCACGATCCTGCTCTGTTCTTAAAAGAAATAATTTTGAGTAAACTCTTTTAGTTAAAATTGTGATAATACGACCTGAAAAATATTTTTGTTCAAAATCATTATTTTTTCTTTCATAACTTTTATTTTTCCAGGTATAGGAATAATTTCCATCATCTTTTCTATATCCAATCAAAAAATCAGTTGAAAATTTCTTATGATGAAAATTTAGCTTCATATTGCTTGATAAGTGTCCAAAACTGCCGTAGCCGATCGTTACTGAATTTGAATTCGCCCAAGGTTTAAAATCTACAACTCCATCAATACTCCCGGAACCATATTTATTAATATCGTAATTAGAAAAATGAATTGACTTGATGAATGGAGCCGGTAATTGTGAAATGTCCATCTGACTATTTTGAGAATTTGTTAAATCGAAACCATCCACCAAAACCTTTGTGTGCGTTGAAGTTCCACCATCAATATTGATAGAAGAAATTCCAGCAGGTCCACCGTAACTTTTAATCGAAATTCCCGGTAATTTTCGTATAATATTTTTTGTGACAGAATTTGAAGAATATTCATTTTTTACTATTTTAACTTCATTATTCTTCGCTGATTGTTCTATGTTTTTTGTAAAAGTTATTTCCGATAATCGTAGTGTTTTTGGAATTAGAGGAATAGTCATTCTTTGATTTTTACCATTAATAATAACTTTTTTTTTATGATATCCAATGTGTATAAATTCTAAAGTATCACCAATTTGAAAAGATTCATTTAGATAAAAATTTCCATCAAAATCTGTAATTTTCCAAATATCTTTATTTAAATCGTGAATATATACAACGGGAATTCCATTTTGATTCTCATCAACAACTTTCCCTGAATTGTAATTGGATATTGAAAATGCAGAATTAATTAAAATAATCATTAACGGGAATATTTTTTTCATACAAAAATACTCCTTTTATGCCCAAACTGATTATAATTGAATATACTAAAAACTATATTCACAATTGCTTTCTCCTTTTTTCGCGAAATTCCTAAGCAAAAAGTTATATCAAGATGTCCTGACTTTCGGTTCATCCTTTTCTGACTCCTTCCTATTCCAATATTGGAACAGTGGATAAATGTCAAAATCGTCACCGATTACAGTAGCGCGACTGTGTTCGATTTCCACGAACTTCCCTTGCATATAACTATTTCAAAAATCTTTAATAAAATATATTTATTATTTGATTATTGCAAATGTTTTTTCTGAAAATTCTTCTCCACATCGTAAACGATGTGGTTAATATTTTTTTTTCTGATTGTAAGTGATGTGATTGACATATTATTAACCCAATCGTTTACGATTGGGACTACGGTTACACTACCCAAAACACCCTTTAGGGTGTATAATCATCAAATTTTATTTCATAATTGCAATAGAAAACATAAAGGGAGACTTTAATTCTTCAGTATTAATAAATTGTCCAAATCCAATTACATAATTTTTAATAAATACTTGTATTCCATAATGCCAAACGTCCTCATAAGATGAATATCCCGTTGAAATTATTCCATATTTATTAAAATAATAAGCACCCAATCTATAAAATATTTCCTGATCATTATCCATTCCCAAAGATGTTCCAACTTTAATATTTTTAAAATTATATTCATTACCAATAAAATATTTAGTAGGTAAGGCCGTTGATTTATCTTCTAATTTTTCCATTTTTCCTAAATTATCAACTCCTACATAAGGTTTAAAAAATTCGTTAAACTCATATTTAAACAATGAATTAAAAGAAAACCCCCAAGCACTTTGGTAATATAATTTTTCAAAAAGAACATTTCCTGAAATTCCTATTGTCAACTTATCTATTTTAAAGAACTTTCCACCTCTAAAAGCACAATTATAATACTGAGTTTCACCAGCCGGTTCATCAATTGGTTGTTCACCGCGTATTTCTATTCCATCAGATAACAATCCCTTGAATCCAACAAACCCATCTCCAAATGAATAATTTATCACAGAATATTTTGTATCATACATCCAAGGAGAATATGCCGTATAAAACGATTTTTTACTTGTTTGGTTATATTTCAACATTGAGACCAAATCATAATTATATCCTATCACAATATCATTTGGTAGCGATAATCCCGGTAAACCAAAATTCGCAAATAAATTAGAACTGACAATAGCAATTAATATAAAAATAATTAATAAAAATTTAATATTTTTTTTCATAATTCTTCCTACAAAACATTTATATATTAAAATTTAAAATTCCAAGTAAAAATATGACTTACTCCCTCTTCATACCTTCCGAAAAGAAAAGCATAATCTATTCTTGTTACTATTTTATTCCAAGCATTATATTCAGTGCCAATCCCAAATACCGGCATTCCATCATCAACTCCACCTCTAATAATAAAATGAGGTACAACATTTAATTCTACTCCGTAATGATAAGTTGGATTGATAGTATTACTGCCCTTGAATGCACTCGAAAATAAGATCTTATCTTTAAAATTATAAGAAATATTCACATTATATAATTGTGGAAATTTGTCTTCTTTTTGCATCTTATACTCAAAATAATCCCCTGTATCCCACTTGACTTTTCCGGAAATATCTTTAACAACTATACCAATAACAAGATTTTTTATGGGAATAATTGTAATTCCTATATCCAGACCAAATCCAGAAGCAGTAGCATTCGGTAATTTATCATAAAGTATTTTTGCTGTACCACCGAATGATAATTCATCTAATATTTTAATACCAAAAGTTGTATATATCGCATCTTGACTTGTGCTATACATCTTGGTAAAATTATTTGAATAATTTCTGCCTTCAATTTCATCTACACCGGCATGAATCCAAATAACCGATATTCCTGCAGTTGGTTCCAAATTTGTTCCAAAACCCACCAAACTATGTGATCTATCCAATGAAAGAAATTGAAAAGAACTCGTAAATTGTTTACTTTTTAAAAATGGAACATTAGCCGGATTTTCATAGATACCTGTTATGTCATTAAGAATTCCACCTAAACTACTTCCCAATGCTGCTGCTCTTGCGTCAGCAGGCATTCTTAAAAATGCTCCCGCATATCCACCTGTTTCAACCGCAATCAGTCCATTAATAATAATTAAAATGAATAATACCGATTTTATGATCTGATTTCTTATTTGCTTGATTTTTTTTCTATACATTCCTAATCCAATATTATTAATTTTGTCCAATCAATTTCTTTTTTATCTCCGGAATTAAAAGTAAGTTTAACAAAATATGTTCCATTTGCCACAATATCATTCATTCCATTTTTGCAGTCCCACACAAAATCCTCTTCTCCCTTTGTAACCAAAACATCTTTCATAATTGTTTTTGTTTTATTCATACCAAAATCAAATACTTCCAAAGTTGCACTACCAACCTTAGGAAAATTACAATGTATTTTCGAATATCCATCATTATTGTATAAGTTCATGCGTGATGGTGAAAAAGGATTAGGATAAACACTCATATCTAATTTGTTCAAATCGGGAACTGATTGAATTCTTCTAATTATTTCCCAAGTAACTCCTCGATCAATTGATTTTGCTAATCCATCACCTGTTCCAACCCATAAACAATTATTATTATCCACAATTACATCATAAATTTTTTCTGAATAAATTCGTACACCGGCATCATCCATGATTCCACCATTTTTTACCCAACTCCAACCATCACTACTTATGTACAAGCCATCTTCCGTACCAGCAAAAACATAATTGTCATTTGAAGTGGAATTATAAATTTGTTTATTTTTTAAAGTAGAAAACCACTGTAAATTATCACTTCCATCAACTTCAGAATATACCAATGAATAATATTCATTCGGATCATTAGCTGGTAAAGCTGCACCGTAAATCTTGCCATTTTTATCTTTATATAAAGCTCTCACAAAATTACCGCTAATATCTGAATTTTGAGCATTGTATTTTCTCCATGTAATGCCGCTATCATAAGAAATATTTATTCCAGCTGCAGTTCCCACTGCTATAGTATCACCAAAAGCAACAACGCTAAATGACATATGATTAAAATTTTCTTCAAATCCGAGCTCACCACTTGTTGGACTTAGATCAAAATCATTAGAACTATTTTCATTTAATATATCCATATCATCTGGAGGCAAAATTACTCGTTTCCAATTTTTACCGAGATCATAACTGCATCTTGTTCCACCGGCCCAACTTGTAGCCCATAATATAGTATCGCCATCGGAATTTACATTTACTGCAAGATCATAAGTAATATTTTGAACAGCTACTGTAATTGGCAAAGCATCCAATGTATCACCAAAATATATTACGAAATTTGAATCGGGATGATCCGTCATTTGTGGAAAATGTTTCCAAGTATGTCCACTATTTTCAGAATAACTTATTCCATTTCCAACAGGTAAATTTTCTCCACTTATAACAGTATCATAAGCAGTAGCAACCCATATTTTATCACCTAATGAAGTCAATGCAGAAACAGAACCATAAGCAACACTACCAAGAGAATTATAATATGTGTAAAAACTATTTCCATTATCATATGTAATTGACAATCCTGAACCACTGGCAAATAATAAAGTAGAATCATCTTTTACATGAATATCACTTACAGCATTTGAACCAATACCTTCATATGCAATAGAATCTGGTAGTGTGTCATTCAATGTAAATGTATTTGCAACAAAAGATCTGGCAAAAATAATTCCTAATAAAGATATATTTAATATAACAATTTTTATAACTTTTATTTTCAAACTTCAAACTCCTTACATCAATAAACAATAATTGTATCTTTGACTATTTCACTCTGCTCTTCAGAATAATCAATCGCAATGTACCTAAAATAATTTGGAGCTAATTTATTATTTTCATTAATTGAAAATCCGCCTGAGAAAATACCGTCACCGGAAACATTATCATTATATTCCTCATTTCCATTATCAAATAATAAAAATTCATCACTCCAATTTCCGGGATCATCATTATCTTCAACTTGAAAATAAACCTTTTGAATATCATCTAAACCATTTGTGTCGCTTACAGTAACATGAATGTAAACATATTCTTCTCCGGAAGAAGGACGTTTAACCGAATCTGGTGCATCAATATTTTTAATTTCTGGTGCATAGTTCAAATCAAATACTATTGAATCTACAGCAATTTCAGCATTATTATTATCGCTATCTCGAGCATTAAAAACAGCTTTTAAAATTCCAAGTGGCTTATCAGGTAAAATAGGATCATAAGTAAATCCAAAATATTGATCATTGGGAATTTGATCGCCATTTACACCTGAATCATTTAATGTAACTTTAATGGAGACAGTATCTGATTTAGGATAATAAATATCTGCTGAAACATATTGCATTGATCCAACCGAATTATCATTTACATAAGTTTGTAAATGTATCTGTTTCAGATTTTGATTATATAGTATTTCTGATTCTGATAATTCAGGAATATTATAAACTTCATCATCTTCTTTTGGTGCTTCCGGTCCACAACTATAAAAGATAAACATGGTAAAAATTAATATCAATATTTTTCTATTTATTTCCATATATTTCCTTTTCTCTATTATCTATTATACAACCAATAAATTAAAATATCACCTATAATCTTTAAACTTTTTGGTGTACATTTATCTGCTGTATCATTATGAGTATGCCAATAATTAGTATTTTCATTAGGATATTTAAAATCAATAATATCTATTGTAGGAATTCCGGCAATATAAGACAGTGGAACATGATCATCATACATTATTGGTCCATATTTTTTAATAAAATATTTTTCATAATTCAATTTTGAAGCAATATCCCAAATATCAATCATTAAGTCAAGATTAAATACCATAGAATTACCTTCAAAAAAAACTTTCAGGTCTGCATCACCTATCATGTCAATTACAATTCCTTCTTGCGGTTTTGGTTTAATAATGTGCAACGAATAGTATCGTGATCCTTGACAAAATTCATAAGTATGTCCCGGACGACCTAAATCTTCCCCATCCCAAAATACAATATCTATACCAAAATTCAAATCATTCATATTTAACAATTCCATAATATGAAGCAAAACTGATACTCCACTTGCACCATCATTTGCACCTGAAATTGGCTCGTTTTTTTTGTAATTTCCCTCATCTGCCCATGGGCGCGTGTCCCAGTGAGCGGATAACATTATTCGTTTCGTATTTTTCGGATCAAAACGAGCAATAATATTTGTCATCGGAATTTGTTTTTTTGATTTTGGATCTTTTCCAATAAAATTCTGTAATTTAACCTCATCGCTATTTTTTTCTGCAAAATCAATTAACCATTTCTTACAATTTTCATATCCTTTACTGCCTGGATTTCTTGGTCCAAAATTTGTTTGTTTGGTTAGATACTGATAAGCTATATTACCACTAAAAATTGGTGCTTCCCCAAAAATAATACCATTAAACAATAATAGAATGAAGATAATAAATATTTTTATTTTATTTTTCATTGCATTAACCTTTAGATATTATCCACTAATTCTAATATTAACTTTTAATCCATAATCTCTTGAAACTCTATCAGGGCCAACATCTAATTTTGATTCACCATAAGTAAAAAAAGCAGAACCATTTATATTTTTTGTAAATTGATAATTTAAATCCGTTTTTATTTTCCAATTTTTTCTTTTATTAAAATTCTCATCATTTCCTGCTTGAGTATATTTGTTTTGATAACTTTTACCATAACTACCGTTAACAGTGAAAGTAATATTGTTAGTTACATTGAGGTCTTTCATAAAAGGAATTGGAATGTTCATTCCACCGCTATAACTATAGGAAATGGATAAATTAGCATTTTCGGAAATGTTTTGTCTTGTGTCACCACTACCATTATTTATAGATAGACTCCTTGAAAATCCTAGATTTGATCGAATATCTCCTTTGAATGTCATATTTATTTGAACAAGTGGACTAAAATTCTGTGAATATTTTGAACCGGTTTCTGTAGTATCCTTTATACTAATTTGCTTACCTCCGGAATACCCATGACTGATAGATAAATTCTTAAATATTTTATTTATAAATTTTACCGATTCTAATCCTTTCCAAGAGACGTTCCAATTTGGCATTGGAAATCCTTCATTACCTTTTTTTCCCGATGGAAAATAACTAATAGTCATATTTTTATAGATGCTTCCCTTAGAATAATTATTACTTAAATCAACTTTAAAATTTAAACTTGTTGATAAATTTTTAGTAATTTTTACCCCCGAATTTATTGACAAATTTTGAGAAACTCTCTTACCTAATGTATATTCTCCTTTATCTGTTGATGTAGAATCAGACGGAATTTCAGATAATCCGAAACGGTACAAAGGGTTAACTCTGGTTTGCCCATGCCCTAACGAATCTTCATACAAAATCACGCCTACATTATTAATATTTTTTGTTTCAGACATTGATATCGAAATTGGATCAATTTTTCCGATTCCTTTTTTAAGTATTGCAAAAAGATTTAGCTTTTTCTTTTTTTCGGTATCTTTTTTATTTTCTTTCTCTGTTTTTTTATTATTACTATTTTGATTTCTAACATTTGGAGGTCTATAACGCCTAGTAGCATTTTGAGATTTTTTACTACTTTTATCTTTACTTTCAGTTTTTTTAAATGAATCTAATATTTTAACAAAATCCAATTGAAAATTTGTACTTATTTTTCGTGCATTGGATGTAGAAGCATAATTTTTATCAAGTGGTTTATTATATGAATAAGATGTACTATAATTTAATTTAGGTGAAAACCAATTAGTCAAATTTAGTTTGTATCCAGTAGAAAATGATTCGGATATTTTATTTACATATCCGGGAGTAAATTTTGTAAATAATTTTGTTTTATCATCAAGATAATTCTTTAAATTTGAATGTAAACCACGTTTATATTTCATAGACAAATTATCAAATGGATTATAATTAATACTTGAATTACGGTTCATGTCAAAATTTTGAGTCGTAGTCGTAGAATCAGGGTTTATCCTTTTAGTAATATCTCTTTGTGATTCCTTCATATTCATATTCAATGAAATATTATCTGGTTTCCAATAGAATTTTTTATCTTCAAGTTTCTTGCCAAAAATTGGTACCCATTTTAAGAAAGAGATACCATCACCCTTTTCAAAATTTAATTTATAACTGATTTTCCCATTGTAGTTGATTCGCTTGTCTTTTTTAGTATTAAAACTACTCTTTTCATTATTGGTAGCACTAAAATCTAATTTAACCGCTTCCAATGTATTTTTCATCAACCATGAATCCGTATCAGTATTTTTACTAATTGATATACTATAAGATCTCCTTGTTGATAAATCTTTTACACTATCAGGAACCTCTAATAAGATTATATCACTACCTGGAAAATATTTAGGTGATCTTTCTGATTCAGAATAGTTTACTGATACTGGCAGTGAAACACCCCATTTTTTTGGTAATAATTTGCTTGGCTTAATATTCGTGGAAATATTGAATGACTTACTATCATTTTGACTTCCAGAACTTCCGGCATCTTTTCTATTTACTGCGTAAAATTCAGCATCTCTTTTTTGAGCATTGACATTTACACTGGCAACATCAGCAAATTTCATATCTACTCTTCCACGAATAGCCATTCCTTTTTTATTTTTCGTATCACTAACTCGCAATTCATCTAACCAAATATCACCGGTATAACTTTGAAATGAATCATTATTTTTTACTGTTACAATAAGTTTTTTTAATCTTGATAATGCTGGATTCCCTACAATTCTATATATTTGACCCGTAAATTCTCCGGTTTCTTCATCCACAAGATGATATTCTCTAACACCAGTTTCCGGATTTCTAAAAACTTCACCATCAAACTCGCTTTTTATTTTCAATTCTGCTAATTTTTCAAAATCCAATAATATTTCATTTCTAGTATCCCATCCATTATAAACCGGCGTTTCTACCTCATAATATTCAAAATTATTATTTATTATTCTTCCCAATCTAATACTTACATTTATTGGCGTATCTTCACTTGGTAAATTATCATCACCATGAATATACATTTTCAACTGCTTATACATTAAAAGATCTATATCTTTATATAATAATTTTTCTGCTGCTGCTTCTTGTCCAGATGGCAAACCATTCAATTTCAAACATAATGATTGTTCCTTTGCTCGAATATTATTTATTTTATCTAATTTACCTTGCACACCTTCCGGAGATTCATATTCAGCATTTTCTTCTGAGTTAACAACTGTAATAGCAAACATATCATCATCTTTATGATATTTTGTAGAGATAGTATCTGTGACACCAATTTCTTGCCATTCATTTCCTACAATTGCTGCCGAAGCAAGTTGTACGGTATCCTGTTTCATAACATTACCAAAAGATAATCTCATAAATTCCACGTGAGCTAAATTAGCGTTTCCAACAGAATCAACAGCTTTATTTAGTGGTATTCTATATAATTTCCAACCTGTTTTAACTCCATTTTCTGTCTCAGTTTCTGAAATAATCCAAGGATTTGATTCAAGATTTAGTTCATAAGTGAAATAATCATTTAAAACATCTACTTTAGCATTTCTGTTTAAATCCTCTGTATCTGGATAATTATTTGTCTCTTCGGCATTATTTTCAGTACCATTATAATAACGATATTCAGCATTGCTACTATTTTGATTTTCACTATCTCTAATAAAATTATCAATTTTTGGATCCCATCCCAATTCTTCTTCTTCAACATCTGTTAGTAAATTTATTCCAATATCTTCTGTCCTTCCACCTTTTTCATCAATTATATCATTTTTCATTTCCTTTATTAAAATATCACATCCATCTTCTGTATCCAAAACACCATCGTTATCAACATCCTCGCTAACTCTTCCAATATCAATTTGAATCGTTCCTGTTTCTCCCTTTGCCCAAATTTCAATATATTTACTTTTGGTTTGATTATATGAACCGGAATATAATGGTTTCATAATACCGCCCCATGTCTGTCTAGGATCTACTTTTGTTTCATTCCCAGTAATTCCATTTACTTCCGGATCTAATACAATATTGAGAATATTAATACCATTATCCTCAGTATTACTTGTCTCTTTATTTGGCCAAATATTCCTTACATCAATTTTATTGTATGGATTATACCAAAATAGAAATCCTCTTTCTTGAAAAGTATGATCAAAAAATGTATTAGTTGGCTTACTTGCTCTTTTCCAGCTTTTATACATAATTCCCATCGAAGTAACTCTTTTAACTCCTTCAAAATCATCTATTTTAGCTACTCCATTAGGATCACCTGTATCTTCATTACTAATTGTATTAGAATTGGGAATAATTTGAGCCACTTCTCCATCTATTTTAATTGAGCTCTTACTATCTGTTCTAATAAGTGGCAAGGCATTTATTGCCCAAGTCATCCAATCAAGATCATAACTGACTCGTCCATTAAAATCCCAAATATAATTTTTAAATGGTTCTTCACCTATTCGAACTTGGTCGTCTAAAGAGGATTTATTATAATACATAAATGTTCCGCCTAAAAACGAATTATTACCAAACTTATATTCTGCTCTCATTCCTGCTATTGTTTTTTTATCTAATTGAAATAGTTGTTGAGCATCGTATGTGATCTTTAACTTTCCATTGGGATTTTTTGCTTTTGAACTCGTTAATTGTACTGAACCGGCAAAGTAATCAATTTCATAATCAATTCCTTTTGATAATTTCTGTCCACTCATTGTAATTTCTTCACTACCTTCAATTATCATCATATCATTTAATTGTATAAAATCACTTCTATTTTTATATGTAGTTTCTATGATAAATTTACTTTCGTTCTGAATATCGGTAATGGATGCTCTATCACCATGATACAATAATGAAGATGATAATGTTGTATCTTTGTTTAATTCTTCATTGTAGTATCCATTATTATCATTATTCGCTACAGTTGCTGCTTCAAATGGATATGTAAATGGTAGCCATAATTCACCATCGAACAATTTTACAACATTTGAATTATCTTCAACATCTATTTGCCCATTCGGATTACCTGAATGACTATCATCATCTTTATCCAGCCCAAATAATTGTAAAAAAGATGACCAATTTTCATTTCCGTCTTGTTTAACACTTCCATTATTATAATATATTTTTAAGTCAAAACCATCTTTGTTTATATCTTTTGCTCCAAGATTATATACATTTTTTAGTTCTAAATTCCAGGTTTCATATTGTGGTAAAGGTGAACTGTGCCTTATCATTTTTAATTTTTGAGGATATTCATCCATAGATTCTACAACATCGCCTATCTCAGATCCATCATCTGTCCGATAAGCCACTGCTAAAACTTTTTCCTGTGTAAAACTTGTTTTTATTTTAACAATTCCCATTTCTGATTTCAACTCATAATCTTTTGGTTCTAATTTTCTAAAAAATAATTTTTCTGCTTCATTCGGATAGCTTGAGGTATCTGATGGATCAACATAAGCAACTGCATTAAAGGCAGATTGCTCTGTTTCTCTACAAGAAATATATAAATAAAAATCAGTAATTACTTTATTTGGATTAAATCTAAATTCTCTTCCATCTAAAGGATATAATTGATTACGATAGAAATCGTGGAGATAAAAATATGTATCTTTAATATAATCATAATCATATTTTTTAATAACACTTCCTTCGCTGCCACCGCCCCAAGTTTTTTCTTTACTCTGGCCTTTTTCAACTGATAAAATAGTTGTTAAATCCACAGGTCCCAATTTCATAAATGCCTTAATTCCATATAAACCACTATTTGATGCTTTACCACTTACAAACTTTGTTGCTGGTAAAGATAAACCAATATTTCCTGCATCTATTCTTTGCACAATTTCATCTTCTTTTCCGGTATAGAATATTTTTAATTGATTCTCAAAATCAAAACTATTCTCGCTATCTTGGTGAACTTTCATGCTTATTCTATCACCAATTCTCCCTTCGATATTAAAACTTTGTGTTTGATCAAGAATAAAATTATCTGATTTAGCTGCTTCTTGTGATGTTGTATATCTGGTGGATTGACTTTGATTATTATACTTTCCTGAAATTGTTATATTTCCATTAACTCTTAGTGATACTCTTTGTCCGGCAATATCGGCACCGATTTCGAATGCTCCACCACTCGCATCCTTTTTTTCTTTTGTAATTTCCTTAACAATTTTATTGTTCCATTCTTGTTTTTTTACATAATCTAATTTTAATTTATAGTAATCACTTAGAAAAATATATGAAGGTATGCTTACATAATAATCTCCAATTTTCTCATATTGGATCAAAACATTACCTTTATCATTTGTCAATTGAAATAATTTTATATCATTAACTAATTTTGGCATAGCAACTGAGAATGGATTTTTTGTATCTAATTTATATTTTTCAAATCCTGAAGGAGACGAAAATAATATTGGCATAACACCAGCTGGTCGGTATGAATATTTAATACCAAAAGAACTATTTTCATTCTGTCCAAACGACAAATTAATGAAAAATGTTAATAGACCAATTGTCAGCAATATTTTCTTCAAATTATATTTTATTCAACATTATAATTTTGAATTCTATTTTACTCCCTCTTTAACAACTTGGTCTAATATTCACTCCTTAATTTTTTATAAATAATATAATAATTATTTTCCATTTCAACTAACTAATAATTTAATTTATTTTTTTGTATTGTTCTATGAATTTTTTTAATGCGTTTGCACGATGACTAATTTTATTTTTTTTATCTAAACTCATTTCTGAAAATGTTTTACCTAACTCCTCATAATAAAAAACCGGATCATAACCAAATCCATTCTTTCCTCTTTTTTTTTGGGTTATTTTTCCTTCAACTTTTCCCTTTACTGTCCACTTTGATTTGTTAACATAATATGCTATAACTGTAATAAATTTAGCATCTCTTTGTTCCCATGAAACATTTTTTAATTCATCTAACAATTTCTTAACATTTTCATCGTAAGTTGCACACTCTCCTGCAAATCTACTTGAATATATTCCAGGTTTCCCATTTAAAGCATCAACAAATAAACCGGTGTCATCAGCAACTGTTGGTAATTTTGTATGTTCATAAACTATTTTCGCTTTTTTAATAGCGTTTTGCTCTAATGTTTCACCATCTTCAATCACTTCTGGAATGTTATCAAAATCATCAATTGTTAAAATGATAATATCATTCCCTAATTTATTTTTTATTTCCTTAATTTTATCTCTATTATGTGTAGCTAATACTAATTTTTTTTTCATATTCCTATTTTCAATATAATCGTAATTGCTTTCAATAAGGTAAAATATATTAATATTTATTTATTATAGCAAAAAAAATATATTTATTTGAGAATATCAAATAAAATTGAATATTTTACTTGACATTAGTATTATCTTTTTATAATATATGGTATTGGATTGGAAAGAGAAATTAAAGGAACAAATAAATTATAAAAAATAAACAGCAAAAATACACGATTAATAAAATTTCGGTTTTATTTTTTTTGCATACTGATAATTTCTATATAAATACATTATTATCACATAGAGGGAATTTATAAATTTTTCGTCTATGTTGAAGCAATTTCTTATATTAAACAAAATCATAATACATAATTATATGTTCGAAATATTTATTATGTGTAAAAAAATATATTGCCAATAGTTGGCAAAAAACTATCGATTACTTTTGCGTTTGGTTTTTCGATAGTGCAATTTTAAAACGCGAGAATTTGAGGAGAATAGATGAATATCTATGTAGGAAATTTGTCATACGATGTGACAGAAGAAGAACTAAAACAATTGTTCGTAGAATTTGGTGAAGTAACAAAAGCAACATTAATAATTGATCGAGAAACAAGAAGATCTAAAGGTTTTGGATTCATTGAAATGAAAAAAGAAGCTGAAGCTGAAAAGGCTATGGAAGAACTTGATGGTGCTTC
>LSCC01000017.1 GCA_001577215.1 Fidelibacterota bacterium TCS52 | reverse complement strand
AGACGTTAGGCCCCATATAAGAGAACAGAAATAAAAGCAAATACCGTCCAACTATCTAAAAACTCCTAACAATTCTTAAAATTAATCAAATTATTTAAAGTTATAAATTATTACTGATAATCTTATAAAAACAGTTTACCACATAGACATATTCCCTACTTGAAGCTTTATGACATAAGGATATTAGGGAAAGGAGGAAAAGTGATAATATTTAAAAAAATAAATGAATATTTAAATGAAAAATAAAGAATTTTTTTATTTAATCAATTTTCCGCATCAACTAGTTCATAAATAAATAATTTTTCTTGTGAATCGCTTACAAAATAAATATAATTTGTTTCGCTATCAAAACAAATTCCTTCAATTTTTGCTTCACCTATATTTAATTCTTCAATTACTCCAGCTGTTTTATTCCAAATGTATAGTGATTCTGATTCATCGCTAACAATGAAATAGTTACCTGAAATATTATCAAAAAATATTCCGGAATAATCATCTGCAAAATTCAAAGTGGTTTGATTAGTGATATTCAAATTGCTATCAAGTTCAATTAACACTCCCGGATCTTTTTCATTTAAAATATAAAATTGATTATTTTGTGAATTGAATGTTAATCCTTCAAATCCATTCTTAATATTTGCAGAAGAAAAATTGATTTGAAAACTATCAATCACAGTTCCGTTTGTATCAAGATGAACAAGTTGTACAAGTGATTCATCTACAATCCAGATTGTTGAGTCACGATTATCAAATGTTATTCCTTCAAGATCAGTGCCTTGATAAGATAATTCTTGAATATCAGTTCCATCCAGTTTCATTTTGTAAATTTTGTTATTTGGTGGATCATTTACTGTAAATAAAGCAGTATGATTTTGATTAAAACAAAGCCCGGATGGTTCGGGAATATCAATATCGTAACTTTGAATCAACTCCAATCTGTATTTTATTTTTTGTGTTGATTCGCTTATACTACAATTGGAAAATATAATAATAAACAAGAGTAATATTATTTTTTTCATTATTTACCTATTATAGATAAAAAAACAGTAGTCAAAATAAATTAACTACTGTTTAATTATTATTTATTATTAATTATTAGTTGCTCCGGGAGAAATATTAGCAGTTTCATATATATTCCAAGTATTACTTCCATCCGGTTGTCTACCACAGGATTTGTCAGTGTCAATTCCAAATCCAATTGCATTGCTATCATCTGGATTGTAAGTTAAAGTATCAATTGGAACATTATTTGTAGCATCTGTACTGTATAATCCAATTTGTTCTCCATCACCACTAAGTTTAATTTCTGCATGTAAAATACCTTGTTCACTATCTTTATCTGCATAGAGTAGTAAAAATCCGCTGGCTGGAATTGTAGTAGAATCGGGATTTGTTGTTGGTATCATATATTCAGTTGGGCTATCAAGACCATCTGTAATATACATTCCTCCAATGTCAACTGCTTCACTGCTTGCATTGTATATTTCAACCCAATCTTCAAATTCTCCATATTCATCTGCATTAGCTGCATCATTACTCGCCATAAATTCATTGATGTAAAGTTCCGGTGGTTGATATGCACTTGCTAAAACTGTATAAGAAGTTGTATCACTATATGAGATTGCAGATTCATCATCAACAGCTTTTATAAAATATGAAACAACTACACTATCAGATTGTGCAGAAATTGTTCCGGAATAATCGTTAGTTGTTGCAGTCATTACTGTATTTGAAAATGTGCCATCATCAATTTTGTAAAATAATTCTACAGTTGCTACGGAATTATCATCTGTTACATTTGCAGTTACAGTAACATCATCAGCTGGAGAAGGTGATTGTGGTGTTCTTGATACATTAGTAATTAATGGTGCAGTATTTGGAACATCGCCTGTATTTGAAGATTCTGGTGTTGGTGTTTGAAAAGATTCCCATTCGCTTCCACCATCAGGATTTCTACCTATGGAAACATCAGTCGTTTGAGCAATAAATTCCTCTTCATCTATTAATTGTCCATCAGCATCAAGTAATACAATTTTATCTCCACCTGCACTAAGTTTAAAATTTGTATGGATTCCGGTTGCTTCATCATCACACCAAATTAAAAGAAATCCATTTCCAGGAACTGTGGCACTTCCAAATGTGTACGGAGTACCTTCTGTTCCTGAATCATAAGTTTGAAAACCGGTTATATCTATAGCTACTGATGATGAATTATATAGTTCATACCAATCGTCATAATCATTAACTGCTCCATCATTATCCATATTAACTCCATCATTGCTCGCAAGGATTTCATTAATAAATAATACATCGTTATATTCTGACTGTTCGTCAGGGACACCTTCATTTTCATCGATATCACAAGAAAATGTGAATAATAAAAGTAGTCCTAGTGAATATAATAATAAATTTTTTGTTTTCATCTTTTCTCCTTATTTTTAATTTTTCAATTTAAAAGAATATTACTGCCATAAAGTGTGCTACAGAAAATTTATCGTCGCCTGAAAACCCATCACCGGTAGCATTTATGGAGTTATTAACCATTGTATAATTGAATTGCATTTTCATATTTGGATTTGGGTACCAATTTAGTCCAAAGGTATAATTATTAGCTTTTCCTCCTGTAACTCCTGCATCATAATCACTTAGATTCAAATGACTAAATCTTCCAACTAATTCCCAAGAACCGTATTTATTTTCAGGTATTATTTGTCCAAATTCTCCTTGTGTATTATCCCAAGGTCGCTCTTCACCAGTTAATATCCAACTTACAAAAGTATAATTTCCATCAAGATTTATATCTGAAAGTGAATTCAATCTGCTCACTTTTGTTAAAACATATTCCGATTGAAGTGATATTCCTTTATATTTTAATACTCCCTCCAATCCAATTTTTACTGTATTGTCAACATCTCTAATTGTTCCTGTATCTAATATTTCCACATCGCCGAGTTTTGTTTCTGGTTCACTTTTAAATTCAACACCATTTCCTTCATCATACGGTTTTTCCATTACATAAGCACCACCAACATGTACCATTAAGTTATCTGTAATTTGTGGAGCAAATGCTAATCTACAAGCGTATCCGCCGCCGGTTTCATCTTTTGTTTTGTTTTTGTTGATATCCATTTCTTGACCAAAAACTGATGTGCGAAGATTCCATTGTTTTCCCCATCGCGAATATTCAATTGCAGTTCTTCTGTCAGTTTCGAAAGCAACCATTGGATAAGCTCTTTCAATAAATGTTTGATATCTGGATGAAGTCAATTCGTTCAATCCCAATGCTTGTTTGAAATGACCGAATTTCAAATGAGTATTATTGAATCCGACATAACTAAAATACATATCTTTTACTTCAACAACTCCTTCTGCAATATCCATATCCCATTCTGCTTTCCAAACTTTCCAAAGCTTTGTCTTAAGTGCGAATCGTGCTTTTCTCAAATGTGTTCCACTGCTTAATTCATTGTCTCCTTCAAAAAAATAACCTGCATTGATATACATTCTTACATCAAATCGTGTTTGGAAATTCCCATCGTCAGATTTCCATTTGATTATTCCATCATCCCATTCTGTTTTACCTTCACTTTTTTCTCCAAAAGCCGATACTACAAAAAGAAATGATAAAATTGTAATGATAATTAGATTAAATTTCTTCATTACATTTTCCTCCTTTTATTGTTAAACTTCTGTTAATTCGTTCTATTTTCTTGTTATAATTAATATAAAATTTATCTAAATTGCAAAAATATTTTGTATTGTTATTTCTATCAATAAATTCTGGTATAAAAAAATAATTTATATTTACAAAATTGTGATTATCAATAATTGGTAGGGTGGAAGAGTGTGATTTATTTTCAACATATTCTATATTTACATTGTTGCTATTCTCTGATAAATTAGTATCTTTATATACTTCAATATCAAATGTATTTTTCAAAAAGAATAATGCAATAAATGTGATAACGGCAGCAATGACGGGAGTGGTAACCCATCCGGATGCAATTTTCCCAAGTGTTTTAAACTGAATATTTCGCCCGCCTTGAATTAAGCCAATTCCAATAACTGCTCCAATAACTAATTGAGAACTTGAAACCGGAACGAGTGGAAATGCCGGTAAATTGTGACTTAATAAAAAATTTCGTAATGATGAAGAAGCGAATAGAAATAAAACCAATGATTCAGAAAGAACAACGACTAAAGGAGATTGTGGAG
>LSCC01000016.1 GCA_001577215.1 Fidelibacterota bacterium TCS52 | reverse complement strand
TCTTCTTTTATTCTATGTGAAAAATTATAAATTTTATCCATCTCTATTATATCACCACCAACCAGTTCTTGTTTCCAAGCACCAAGTGAATGAGCAGTAAAGTAAATTGGTTTTTTAAAATACTCGCCAACGCTAAGTGCCACAATACCGGCATCGACATAATGTCCATAGAATAAATCATATTCAAGATTATTATTATTTATGAAGTGTATCATGTTTTCTGAGAGTTCGGGAAGTAAATTATAAATGTTCTCTTTTGGAATAAATTCCCAATCTCCAGCTCTAATTCTAATCACTCTTGCATCAGGACACTTTGGTAATTCTTCAACTTGTGGTTTGTTTTTATCAAACCAACGAGTAAAAATATCAATTTTAATGTTAAATTTTGTTAATGCTTTTGCTAATTGTAAAACATATAACACCTGACCGCCAGTATCTGTTTTTCCAAGTTCTGGAATTGGATCAAAATATCCGTGAATACTTATCATACATATTCTTTTCCATTTTGGGTTCATTTTTACTCTATTTTTTATTCACAAGTAATTTAATTAATTATTTGTCATTTCAATAGATTTTTTCTTAATATTTTCAACATTTATAATTCTCAAAAATTTATGGAGTAAATGAGTGATGTGATTGACAAATTCTTTTTATTACCACAAAGAACACTAAGAAGCACTATGAACACTATTGAGAGTTATGTGATTGACATATTCTTCTCCACATCGTAAACGATGAGGTTAACATTTTATTTCTGATTGAGAGTTATGTGATTGACATATTCTTCTCCACATCGTAAACGATGTGGTTAACATTTTATTTCTGATTGAGAGTTATGTAATTGACATATTCTTCTCCACATCGTAAACGATGAGGTTAATATTAATATTTTATTTCTGATTGGGAGTTATGTGATTGACATATTCTTCTCCACATCGTAAACGATGAGGTTAACATTTTATTTCTGATCGGGAGTGATGTGATTGACATATTCTTCTCCACATCGTAAACGATGAGGTTAACATTTTATTTCTGATTGGGAGTTATGTGATTGACATATTGTTAACCCAATCGTTTACGATTGGGACTATGGTTACACTACCCAAAACACCCTTTAGGGTGTATAATTTATTTCCGCTTAATCAATTCTCTCAAATGTAATCGTACAGTATCAAAATATGGGCTATCTGAATAATCGATTAAAATGTCCGTGTAAATTGATTCTGCTTTATTTTTTTCTTTAAGAATATATTCTAAGAATTCCCCGCATTTTACCATAAAATAATCGCCGTAATTTG
This sequence comes from Fidelibacterota bacterium TCS52, assembly GCA_001577215.1. GTDB lineage: Bacteria > Fidelibacterota > Fidelibacteria > Fidelibacterales > Fidelibacteraceae > TCS52. The sequence continues at coordinate 9,887 of LSCC01000016.1, read as the reverse complement.
TTTCAACTAATTTATCTATATATTCATTCCAAAAATTATTTTCCGTTTCAATATCGTTTAGAATTCGTAAAATCGAAATATATCTCATCGCTACAATCGAATTAATTTCTGAATTTTGTTCCAATATTTTTTGTAAAAGCAATTTAGCTTCGATCAATCTGTTTTGATGTAAATATCTTTCGGCTATCAAAAACTTATCCATAACTTTGGTATCTTTTCGTAACTCTTTGAATAGAAAATCAAAATTTAAAATATCGTTATACAAATCGCTATTTTCACTTATTAATGATAATGAAGTTTGAATATTTTTTTGTAGCGAATCCGTTTCCCCAAAAAGATAATCTAATTGAAATTTTTTCAATGACAATTCATCTTCTTCTTTAACAGAAAGTTGATATTTCATCGGAGCATTTTTTATAAATTCTAATGCAGATCTTCGATCACCTTTGGCAATGTAAAGATCTACAATACGATTTAAAACATCAATTCTTTTTCCCATATTTATTTTAGTTAATGATTTGAAATAATCATTTAAGGCATTATCAAAGTCATTTAAAACATTGAATCTTATTTCTCCAATTTGATAATACGCTTTTCCTTGCAAATTTAAAATATTTGAATGAGTAGAGAGCGAATCATAAATTGATAGTGCTTTCTGCAATTGACCATTATCCTCTATCATATTTATTCTGAATTCGATTTTAGTGAATTTATTTTCAAAAGGTGATGTTACTAAATTGACAAGAAGCGATTTTTCACGAAAACTCATTTCATAACTTTTTCCGATCAAAAGCAGCATTTCCGAAATTTCTCTTGAATTGTTTGAATGTTTTAAAAAATAATTGATCGTTCTAATCGAATATTTATATTTTTTAATATTAAACAACCGATGAGAAAGAAGTTTTACTTCTGATAACGGAACTTCCAAATTTTTTGGTGAAATAATTAACATTTCTACTGCCTGTTTGTATTGAAATGTATTCAGATATAGATCGGAAAGTAACAATCGTATATCAACACCTATTTTTTCATTATCTATATTAGCTTTCAATTTAAAAATTAAATTTGGAAAGATCTTTTTTTTCTGTTCAATATTATATAATTGATGTTTTATTTTATTTATTTCATTACCATTATTGTTCAAATGAAGTATTATTTCGGAAGCAAGTTTATCCCAATTTTGCCCATCGATCAAATATGAAACATATTGAATTATTAAATGATCTTTATCGTTCACTTCTTCCCGAATGAAATTCACAATTTCGTCTATTTGATCTAATAAGTTATATTTTAATGAATAACGAAAAATTAGATCTGAGTTAAATGATTGAAGTTTATTGTCTTTTAAAAACGGTATCAAAATTGTTTTTGCCTCATTTTTTCTATTTTGGCGATAGTACAGAACGCCTAATTCAATGTCGGTTTCAATATTGGTTTTATGTTTCTGATTCCATTTTTCTATGAATGCAATTGCTTGTTCATATTTTTTTTGTATCAATAGAATATTTTTCAGATGAATAAAATATGATTTATTATTCGGCTGATATTTATACAAAGTTTTAAAAATATTTTTTGCTTTGTCAAGTTCGCCTTCTTGCTCAAATTTGACTGCCTTTTTATATTGCTCATTTCGTTCTGATCTTGTCAGCTCTTGTGAAACCAACACCAAAGGCAACACTAAAATTATTATCAACATTTTAAAACTTTTACTAAACATCTAAATTCCTAACCAAAACTATTTCATGCTATTTGTTTCTTTTTTCGTGACTACATTTCTTAACAACTCCAAATATGCTTCCATCTCTTTTTTATCTTCTAATGACATTTCAGTATTTTTTAATTTTTCTCTTATTTCACGAATTATTGATTCTCTATTACCTAAATCTTCAGGTAAAGCAAATGGACTTTCACGATCTATTTGATTACCGGTTTTTGATTCTCGCTTTCTTGTCTTATCTCTTGTGCGAACAGATTTACTTGCATCCAATAATCTTTGTAGAATTTTTCTCTGTCTTCTTATTGTATTTCGATTGAACTTTTTATTCCTCATTTCATTTATTACTTTTTCCATATCATTGGCAATTTTTTCCAAATTTCCAAGCGGATCATTGCCGCTTCCTTCCATTTCTTGTTGCAACTGTTTTAAAGATTTTCGAATCGCCTGTTGTCTTGCTGCCATTCTTCCCATTTTATCCATCATTGAACTTGGTTTTCCTGTTAATCCCAATTGTGGCATCGAACTGTTTAATCCTTCCTGTTTCCCAGCCATACTTTGCAGCTGTTTTAAATATTGTTCAAGTCCTGTTCCACTTCTGGAACTATTCATAGAATTCACTGTTTCTTGTAATAAATAAGCTAATTTATTTAACGCAACAAAATTTTCTATCATCGGTTTTTTTGCCATGTGAACCGAACCGTTTTCAATTTGTTTTAGTGTTTCATTTGTATAATAAAAAGTTTTTCTCAATTCTTGAACAATCGCCTTGTTTACGAAAAATGTCTTTTGTGATAATTCTATCAATGATTTATTTATGCTTTTTATTCTCTCAAATACTCGGTATTGTTTAGAAGAAAACATATTTAAATGTGGTGAATTTCTATCAACGGTTTTTACATCAATATTTAATTCCTCTTGTTCTTCTGAAGCCAATATCGTTTTAATAAATATCTTTTGAAAATCATTTATTACTTTATTTTTCTTTTTTTGCATATACGAATTTTTTTGTTTTTCAAAAGCGTCGAGAATTCTTTGTAATTTTTGTTTAGCTTTTTTCGCTGATTTATTTCCTTGTGATCTTTTGGAATTTTTATATTGCTTACTGCTTGTTTCCATAATATCCGACACTTGTGACTTTTTCATTTTTTCAGATAATTCTTCAAGTAATTTTTGAAATTCCTTGTCAAATTCGGTCTTTGATCTTTCAATGAATTCATCAATTTTCTTTGTATCTTCGGAAAGTCTCTTTTCTTTAGTTGCCAATTCTTCTGTAGATTTGTTTTGATCTTCCTCTAATATTTTTTTCTGTTTTTTAAGTGATTCTTTCAATTGTTTAGATATTTCAGACAATCTTTGCTCTTTTTGTATTTCCTTAAATATTCCTAAAGTTCTATCAAGTGCCTGCTCAAATCTCTTTTGTTGATCTTCAAAATTTTGTAACATTTTTTCCATATTAGAATCGTTATCGCGATTTATCTTCTCTTGCATCTTTTTAATCATTTCAAACAATTCATTATTCATCAATTCATTGAATATCTTTTGCAATTTTTCATACTTATCTAAGATTTGATCTTCAAATAATTTGTTTTCTTTTAAAAACTTTTGATGTGCTTCTAATTCGTTTTTTACATCATCTAATTTTTTACCAATTTCTTTTTGTTCTTTGAGAACTTCCTCTAATTGCGATTTATTTTCCCAGTCAATTTTCCCCTCTTTTAAAATATCCATTTTTATCTTTTCAATTTGTTTGGTTAATTTTTTCGTCTTTTCATAATTCTTTACAATATTTTGTTCAATTCCACTTTCTTGTTTGTGTGTTCGTTCAAACATTTCAGTTAAAGTTGGAAATCTCGCAGTAAATAACTTTGATTTGGTAATTTTCGGACCGCTGATATTATCATTATCTGAAATGACGAATTTATATTGGACAACATCGCCGGGACTTAGCGATTCAATTATTTTCCAAGAATCGACTATTAACTGATCCGAGAGATCTTTTTCAATTTGAATATTATAATTTTTGGATAATTTTTTAACACTCTGAGAATATTTTTTTTTAATTTTATATAAAATCGACAAATTGTTGAATCCAAAATCATCGCTGATCTTCATTTTAAAAGGAACGATAAAATTTTCTGTTAAAATAATGTCTTGTTCGGGTTGTATTATTTGCAATGTTGGAAATTCATCTTGAATGATTTTAAATTTATAAATTAATGGTTCGTTGATCTTAATTAAATCCGTATTGGAAAAATCAAACTTATATTCACCAGAATTCATCAATTTAAATTTCAAGTAAGCATTTTTACCATCAACTTTAAAACTTCTTTTCCAATTATCTGTCATTACAAATGCTTCACTAATAGAATCACTTAATTCCGAAAAAATTGATATTTGTGAACCTTTTAATGCACTAATCATATCAATGTTTGCGTTATAAAAATCATTTGGTAATTTGGAATATAAAGGTGGATTTATAGAAAAATTCAATTTTCTAACTTCCGGACGATCGTCAATTGCAATTTTAAAAGTATAGCTTCTAATTGTTTTCCATGGATAAAAAATATTCGGACGATGAACTTCTGCATAGTATTGGAAATCATCTTTGATACGATTGAATTGAAAATAAGCGGTGCTGTCATTTCTTATTGCAGGATATTTTTTTTCAGAATCTTTTGAAGTAATTTTTTTAAGATATAGGGGGAACTTTTGCGGAATATTGTGTTCAACTTTGATCTTCAAAGAATCAAATGCATAAATATTTTTATCGCCCGGCGAAACACTTAAATAATATGGAATTGGCTTTAAATATTTTTTCTGGAAATTAATTAAACGGTCAAATGAATTTGAAAACATTATGGCTGAGATAAAAAATGCTATTAGGGATATAATAAATTTTATTTTTAGAGATTTCAGAAGTGTCTTTGGGTAACAATTTAAGAATTTACTCAGAGAATATTTTACTTTAAATTCCCTAATAGCAAATTTGCTTAATTCATCATCATAATAAGATAATTGAAATATGTTAATTAGTTTATCTTTAACATCTGGAAATTTGTTACCGATTTTTTCTAATATTAGTTCATTGTTACAAATTTTAGAATTAATGTTGCGAATTTTTAAAAATTTAATAAAAATATAAATTATCACAAAATTGCAAATAAACGGTAAGACCAAAAATGTTTTAATCAACGGTTGAAAATACCAAATTGATTCTGCAATTATCAAGACAAAGGAATAAATGAGATCATAGAACAAAATTAACAATAAACTACTAAATAAAAAGTTTTTAGCTTTTTGTGATCTATAATCGCTTAATATTTTTTTGAAATATGATTGCATTCCTTCCTTTTAATTCAATTTTCTTATCTTTAAGTATAATAAAAATAATTCTAAATTCCCATTATTGAACGAATAATATAAAACACTTGTAAAAACTGGTTAGATGTTTTATATTCATAAAAAGAAAAAATAAAATGAAGAACAAGTTTGTTAAAATATTATTTTGGATAACACTTTTTGGTATAGCAATGGCTTTTATAGAGACTTCTGTTGTTTCATATCTAAGAAATTTATACTATCCTGAGGGTTTTAGCTTTCCATTAAAAATAATTGAAGAGCAGATTGGAACTATAGAATTTTTTAGAGAGTTTGCTACAATAGTGATGCTTATTTCTGTTGCAGTTATTGTGGGAAAAAATAAGTTGCAACAATTTGCTTATTTTATTTATGCTTTTGCTATTTGGGATATTTTTTATTATATATTTCTAAAAATTATTTTAAATTGGCCCGAATCACTATTGACATTTGATGTATTATTTTTAATACCTGTAACTTGGGTAGGGCCAATAATTGCACCTATTGTGTGTAGCATAACCATGATATTTTTTGCCTTATCAATTATTTATCTACAAGATAAAAACATGTCTGTAAAAATTAAAATTAATGAATCTTTGATATTAATTGTTGGTAGTATTATTGTTGTGATATCGTTTCTTGTAGATTATTTAAGGTTTTTAAGCAATAAATTTTCGTTTTATGAAATATTAACCTATTCTTGGGCATCAGAAGCAAATAAAATTTTAGAACAATATACTCCTGAAAAATTTAATTGGTTAATTTTTATTGTTGGAATGCTAATAATTTTTATTGGAATTGTTAAATTTATTATAAGAAATGGGTATCTTTATATTAATAAAGCAAAATCCTTCAAATGAAAAGAAATATTTTTACTCTTCCAAATGATAATAATAAATATTCGCACCCATTTTAAGGGCATTTATTCTGATTGTTAACGGATCATTGTGAATTGAGGCATCTTCCCATCCATCTCCAAGATCACATTCATGGGTATAAAAAACTACTAATTTTTTATTATGAAATATACCAAGCCCCAGTGGTGGTTTTCCATCGTGTTCATGAACTTTTGGTAGTCCTTTTGGAAATTCAAACACATTGTGATATATTGGATGAAAAAATGGTAATTCGACCAATTCTTTGTCTGGAAAAACTTTGCTAATTTCACGACGAAACGATTTATCCATTCCATAATTATCATCCGCATGTAAAAAACCACCATTTTCTAAATAAAAACGTAACCTTTTTACTTCATCATTTGAAAAATAGATATTTCCGTGTCCATTCATATATAAATAATGAAATGAAAATAATTCATGAGAATTAATATCAACTATTGATGGGTCATTTGCCATATTTAAATCTGTATTATCTTCAATGAAATTCATCAGATTTGATAACGAGCCAGGGTTGCTATACCAATCACCACCGCCACCATATTTTAATCTTGCAATAGTTAAATCTTCGCATTTTCCCAAAGAGAATATTAATAAAATCACGACAATAACAATTGAGATTTTTATTTTTAAAATTTTTTTCAAACTCATTATTTTTTTAATGATGAAATGTTTTTATATCCGATTGTATTTTAAATACCAGATCACTCCACTCTTCTATTGACATCGAATGGTCCCAATATTTTTCCAGAATCTCTTTTGGTGTATTATACAATGTTTTTTGAATTGTTAATAGTATCAAAGCAATATCATCGACATAATTGATTATTTTAAAAGGGAAGTGTTTAAATGCACGAAAGGACAAATTTAAAGGAGAAACAATGTAAATTGCGGTTCCAATTATCCATAATTTAATATAAATTGGTGTCTCTTTATCTTTTACTAAACGAAATAATAATTTCAGTAATGATGGTATACCTTTAACAATCTCCTTTAATGCTTCTTTAGTGCTTACATCTAATGGATATGCTTTGTTCCTCTTCATAATTTACCTCTTAATAATAAAGATAATATTTGGTTTATTAAACATAAAATATTTTGATTTAATTAGGATATTTTTTCTTTTCGTCAAGTTTTAAAAGAGGATTTTTAGGATTCCTAACTTCCTTAATATCTCCAAATGTCTGTTCATACTTTTTAACATTTACATTTAATGTGTTCAAAAGTGCCTTTGCATGTTGGGGGCTTAATATAATTCGTGAGCATACTTGTGCTTTTTTCATGCCAGGTAAAACTTGACAAAAATCAACAATAAAATCGCTTGGCGAATGAGTTACAACAGCCAAATTTGAATATTGGCCGCCAGCAATTTTTTCATTTAGATTGATCTCAAGTTTTTTCTCATTTTGTCTATTTTTTTCCATAATATCTATTCTCCATTTTTTTCATCAACATCTTTATCAATTATTTCCCGGGGATCAAATACTGAATAATCTTCATCAGTTTCTTCGTCATGCATATCTTTAATATATTCTTCTTCAATTTGCAAAACATTTTTATCAAAAAATCCACCCGGCTTTGTTTTTTCATTATCGTTTATTACATCTTCTTTGTCATCAAATTCATTAGATTCATATTTCATAAAATCATTACCATACAATGTTTCATCAAAAAAATCAAGATCTTCAACTATTCCTTGTGTGATTAGATATTCTAACAAATTGATAAATTTCGGTTGCTTTAGATTTGTTTTACAGTGTGGACACACTAATTTTTTACTTAAACCCTTGTCTGTTAATGGTTCCTCGCATACAGGACATAATAATTCGTTAAATTCGTTCAAAGTACTTCCCTTAAATTTTTTATTTCATTTTAATTTTTTATTTCAACTAACTCAAAAATTGTTTTTATATTTTTACTATATTCAGATTGATCGTTTAACATTATCGTAGCTGTCAGAAAATCTTTACTAATTTCGTTGCTAAAACCTACTGAAATATTTTTTGCTTTTGTTGCCGTAATGTAATTACTTAAAATATTGATTCCCTTATTTAGATCAATTGTAATATCATATTGATTATCAATATATGAAATTGTTGTTTTCTTAATAGGAAAATGATTAATGTTCTTTACATCAGGATATAGATATTTTCTGTTATAACAATTACATTGATTAAAGTTCTCTTTAAATCTATCTAAATATACAATATCAATTTTTTGGTCTTGCTTTAGTGTAATTTTATCCAAGTATTGATTGGCTATATTTATCTCAGCTTTATTGGAAGGCATACAGATTAAAATATTCTTTGAATCACTTACTTTTGTATTCCAATTGAAAGGTTTATTATAATTCAAAATAATATTTCTTTTTTTTAGAAAAATAATCCATATTTTGTATTTTGTTTTTGAGAAGAAATTCATTGTATTTAATTTTTTCATAATAAAATATTTTTATAAAATATATCTGCTTAAGTCCTCATCCAAAACAATTTTATCTAATGAACTATGAACTTTTTTATCATTAATTGTAATTTTTTTATCTACATCGGGAGCATTGAACATTAAATGATCCAAGATCTGTGTCAATACTGTATGTAATCTTCTTGCTCCAATATTTTCGGTCTTTGTGTTTACTTCGGTTGATTTCTCAGCTATTGTTTGTATTGCCCCTTTTGTGAAAGTTAAATCGATTTTTTCTGCTTTTAATAATGCTTGATATTGTTTTATCAATGCATTTTGTGGGTGGGTCAATATCTGCACAAAGTCATTTGTAGATAAACTATTTAATTCTACGCGAATAGGAAAGCGTCCTTGTAATTCGGGAATCAAATCAGATGGTTTTGTTTTACTAAAAGATCCTGCAGCAATAAATAATATATGCTCTGTCTTTACCATTCCATGTTTTGTATTTACTGTAGATCCTTCAACAATGGGTAGAAGATCTCTTTGTACACCTTGGCGACTCACATCAGCACCTCTTCCGCTTTCATCAGAGGCAATTTTGTCAATTTCATCCAAAAAGACAATACCGTTATTTTCCACCCTGTTTAATGCCTCTTGATTAACCTCAGATTTATCTATTAACTTTTGAGCTTCTTCCTGTGTCAAAATTCTTCTGGCATCCTTTACTTTTGTTTTTTGTTTTTTCTTCTTTTTACCCATTAATGAGCTCATGGCATCATTTAAAAAATCTCCGGCACCTTCCATATCTCCACCAATTGGTCCCATAACAGAAATCCCACTTGATGGCGGTTGTTGACTAACTTCTATTTCAATGTATTTATCTTCAAATTTCCCATCTTTAAACATTTTTCTTAATTTATTTCTGGTTTTCTCAATTCTTTCTTTTTCTTGTTCATTGCTGGTTTCAGGTTCGGGTACAGGAAATAATTTATTTAATATTCTATCTTCTGCCATATTTTTGGCATCATCCCAAACACGACTTTCATATTCTTGTTCAACTATATGATGGGCAATTCTAGTAAGATCACGGATCATAGATTCTACATCTCTACCAACATATCCTACTTCCGTAAATTTGGTTGCTTCTACTTTTATGAAAGGCGCATGTGATAAATTTGCTAACCTGCGAGCTATCTCCGTTTTACCAACACCGGTAGGCCCGATCATAATGATATTATTAGGTAAAATCTCATCCTTTAATTTGTCTTTTACCTGCTGACGACGCCAACGATTTCTCAATGCTATTGCTACAGATCGTTTTGCTTTGTCTTGACCTATTACAAATTTGTCCAGTTCTTTTACTATTTCTTTTGGTGTTAATTCCTTCAAAAACACATCCTCCATAATTTTGGTGATTATATGAATTTATTTTCTATTACACAAGAAAAAACTATTATTTCTCAGTTTACCACATAGACATATTCCCTACTTGAAGCTTTATGACATCAGGATAT
>LSCC01000015.1 GCA_001577215.1 Fidelibacterota bacterium TCS52 | reverse complement strand
GGGGGTTTTCTCATAATCCAAATTTGAAAATGGTTTCAGATCATAATCTTTATTGGGATTAATTTTTAATTTAATAAAATATCCATTATCTTTAATTTTCAATCTGTTTTCTGACAAATATCCGGTATCAAAAACATATTTCATGTTGGATTTATATTGATTTGTTAAACCAACGAGCATTTTTGAATAATCATTAGAATAATTAATGTGTTCATCACTCAAATTAAAATAATTTAATTTTATTCCACTGCTAAAATTATTTAAGAAATATCTCGATAAATTTATTGATGAATTTAACTCATTTTTTATCTTAACTTGTTGAGTATTTTTTGAATATATTTTACTGTTATTTACAATTTTTGCCCATAAAAAATATTTTTTGTAAAAAATTTGAGTTTTTGAAACGCCATTGATTTTATAATAATCATTCAGTTGTTCTACTCTAACATTCGTGGTATCAAATGCATAAACTCTTATTGAAAATATAAATGCAAAAAATACAATAATTATTATTTGAAAAAATTTCATTTACAAATTATGGAATATTTTTTTAAGAAGCTTCATATTATTTCACTCTAAATTGGCTTTTATTAAAACCTTTTTTAAAACATAATTAATTATTTTCTATTTGTTTCTATTGTCATTTTTTTCAATTCATTTTTAATTTTTTCAGAGATATCAAGATTTTTAAGTTGCCATTGCCAATTATTTTCTACTGTTCCAGGAAAGTTCATTCTTGCAGATTCATCTAAAGCTAAAATATCCTGCATTTGGATCACCGACCAATTGGCTTTTGACCGCATTGCTAAACGGATCAATGCCCATGAAATATTCTCACCATCAAAATCAGTAAATCTATTTACATTATTTTTTTCATTTTCGGTTGCTTCATTATTATACCAACCAAGTGTTGTATTGTTATCATGTGTTCCGGTATAAACAACGCAATTTTCAGTATCATAATTTTGTGGTAAAAAAACATTATTTTCGGAATCAAATGCAAATTGCAATATTTTCATTCCGGGGAAATTAAATTCATCTCTTAATTCTTTCACCTCTTCAGTAATAACACCAAGATCTTCTGCAATTATTGGCAAATTCTCTAACCTTGACCTCAAAAAATTGAAAAAATTTACTCCGGGACCTTTTACCCATTTACCTTTAATAGCTGTTTTTTCTTCTATTGGAACTTCCCAAGCTGCTTCAAATCCTCGAAAATGATCTATTCGAATATAATCAACCATTGTTAATGTATGTTTAATTCGATTTATCCACCAGGAATATTTTGTTTCCATTAATATTTGCCAATTATAATGTGGATTTCCCCAAAGTTGACCGGTTTTACTGAAATAATCCGGTGGAACTCCTGCAACTACTTTTGGTTTGCCAGTTGGATCTAATTTGAATATAGAACGATTAGCCCAAACATCGGCAGAATCATAAGAGACAAAAATTGGAATATCCCCAATTATTTCAATATTGTTGACGTGAGCATATTTTTTTATTTTTTCCCACTGATGAAAAAATAAAAATTGTTCAAATTTAATTCTATCTAATTCATATTTATTCTCTTCTTTCCACTGTTCAGAAATGCTTTTATTATCTTTAAATTCTTTAGGAAAATCAATCCAACTTTTATTTTTATATATCTTTTTTAACAATAAAAAATTAGCTGTATAGTCAATCCAAAATGATGATTCTTCTATAAATAGTTCAAATTCTTTTTGGAAAATATTTTTATCTAAAAAGTTTTTATAAGCAATATTTAGAAGCAGTTCTTTTCTTCTGAATTTATTTTTAATATTGTTTTCTAATTTTGAAATATTTTCTTTAGAAATCAATCCTTTTTTCAACAATTCCTTTGGATTGATCAACATCGTATTTCCAGCAAATGCCGATTTGCTTGCATATGGTGAACCAAAACAATCCGGAATAGTCAGCGGAAGAATTTGCCACAATTTTTGATCAGTTTCTTTCAAAAAATCAATAAAATTATACGCAGATTTACCCAAATCACCCATTTCCCATATTCCCGTTAAGGAAGTTGGATGTAACAAAATTCCATTTGAGCGATTATATTTTTTGATATTTCCTCCTTTTATGTCTTATAATATATTTTTTAATTTAATGATTTTTAGATAGAAAACAAAATGTGAAATGATAAACAGTGAAATGGAAAAAAAATAAGTGAAATATGAGAAGGAAAAAGAAAAAATTAAATATTAAATTGTGAATTGATGTAGATTTTTATTAAATTAAAATGATGATTATAGTAAATAAAATAAAAAATAAAGGTGCAAAATGAAAAAAATTATCTTTTTTATAATTATAGCTATCTTAATGACCAGTTGTAATCTATGGAAAAAGGAAATAGATGCAGTAATTGAATGGAAAATAGTAAGTGAACAAGGAAAAAACACCAAAGTTCCTATCGGGTTACGATATAAAACATTTTCAATAAAAGTCAATGAACATAAGGTATTTAAGAAAAAGGATTTTATTAAAGAAATTAATAAATTGAACACAGACAATTTAGAATTGATCTTAAACAAAAACCAGGAAAATAGATGGAAAATCGACAAGAAAAATCTGGAAGATATTACTTTTGAAATTATTCTTCCGGAAAATGATAAAAAAAAGGAATATATCAAACTTATTATCCCGATCATTTACAATCCGTATCAGGTGATTTTTACCGACATTGTTGACGGCGGAATTAACAGAGATGATGTATATAATAATATTAAAAAAGTCGCAGATAATAATGATCTATATACTTATATTACAAATGGAATAATTAAAATTTCAACCGAAGATAAACAAGATTGTTGGAAAAAACTTTATACAATTACAGAAACTTCTTTATTTAATAAAATATTCGATAGAATAAACGATTTTTATGATGAATTATTTGCCTCTGATTATTATTCTGAAGTTGAAAATTACGATGTGCATATATTATTATCAAAATATGTTTATCAATTCGATCATGAAAAATTTAAATTATTAGATAAACAATTAAATATCCATAAAAATATAAACACAAAGATATATATTCCGAATTTAAATTCTCAAAATGACATATTAACAAATTATAAAAATTTAGAAATATCTTTTGTTGACAACTCAGAAAAAAATATAATTAAAATATATAATAAGTAACGGAGAAAAAATGAAAAAAAATATTATATTTATAACAACAATAATTTCAATTTTTGCATTTAATTCATTATTCGGACAAAAAATTTTGAGATATCCTCGAAAGTATAATATTCCAAGTAATGAAAATGATCTATCATCTGTAAAAGAAAAAAAAGAGAAAACTTTTGCAAATTGGATTGTGTATTCACCGATAGATGGAGCAAAAACATACAGCGAGCCCTCACCAAGTAGTGATGTGAAAAAGCAACTTAAATATATGGATTATTATTATATAATAGAAGAAGATGGAGAATTTGCTCATATCTATAAAGACGAAAATGTTCAAGGAAGAGATCTGTCAAGCAATGCTATAGATTTTGGTTGGATACATAAAAGAGAATTGTTATTGTGGAATAAATGCCTCGTTACATCAGAATACAATATTAATAAAAAAGCATTAGTCGTAAATACTGTAGAAACAATAAAGGGACAGGATATATACGATCTTAATTATGTAAAATTTAGAAGTGCTCCATCCAAAAATGCTAAATTTACAGGTAACAAATCTCAAATGTTTGAATATTATTATGTCTATAAAACAGATATTGATGCAGAAGGCAATGAATGGTATTTATTATCGACAGCAGATTTTATTGCATCAATTAATGACAGAGAAGAGATATTGGGATGGACAAATAAAAATCGTTTAATTGATTGGGATTCTCGTATTGCTGTTGAACCAAACTGGAAAAAAGAAGCTCAAAAAGAAAGAAAAAATAAACAACAATTGGTTTTTTGGGCAGATAAAGAATCAAGTTTAAAATATTCTGCTTCAGATGAATTAGTTTCTGATAGCATGAAAATTTGGGATAAGGATAGTCTCAAAAAGCGAGCAAATGGTTCGCTACCAAGATTTCCACTTTTGCAAAATCCAAAAATAACGCAATATGATAATAAAAAAATTAAAATTCTTAAAGCCGGAATTATTGGCGATGTAAAAAACAGAGAAGAGACAATTATATCTGCTGAAAATTTCTCTAAAGTAATTAACAAAATTACTAAGAAACTTATTAAGAAAAAGAATGTAAATGTGTTTTTCGTTATTGATGCAACTAAAAGTATGCAGCCATATTTTGGTTCGGTCAAAAACGCAATAACTAAATTCATGGCAAAAGTAAAAGAGAAAAACAGTAATAATAAATTTAAGTTTGCAGTTGGAATTTATCGTGATATTTCCGAAGGTGAAGAAAAGGCATTCAATGTGAAAGAGTTTGGAAACACAAAAGATATCTTAAAGTTTTTAAGTAATGTAGAAGCAAAAGATGTCCGTAACTATACATTTACAGAAAGTATGTTTGATGGAATTATTAATTCACTATATGATTCTCCGGTTGATGCAGATGGTACAAATTTCCTAATTGTGATTGGAGATGCTGGTAATCATACAAAAAATGAGGCAAAAAACAGAGAAAAAATGGAAATCATCACTGATCTATTAAGTGAATATGAATATAATTTCTTATCATTCCAAATTCACAATAGTGGAAGTAAACAAGAACTTGAAGCATCTGCCGAATTTGTAAATCAATTCAGAGAAATTGGAAAATTGTTTGGTGAAAAAACAAACTTAGAAATCAATTTAAAGGGCTTTGAAAATTATGAACCAAAATTAATTAGTGATGGTTTAAACTATAAATTCGAAAAAAACACATCTCATAGAATTTTCAATATCTATGGTTTGAAACAAGGAAATAGTATTTCTGCAAAGGAATTAGAAAAAGAATTGACAGATCAATTGATTAATTATGATGATTTTGCTCGCGATTTTATTGATTTTGTAAGAGATAAGATTTACAAAAGAAAAGAAAAAATGATAGATCAAGATTGGGGGACTTTTAGTCCCGGTTATTATTATTTGTTAAAAAATGCTGGAATTACTGATGAGGAGATTAAAGCTTTAGAGAAAAACAGTTATCAAATGTTTGTTGAGGGATGGGGACCAATTGAGATTGAAGGTCAAAAATATCCTCTTATGAAAAAGGTTTTAATTTTTTCTCAAGATGAATTAAATAGAATAAATGTGAATATGCAAAACCTATTTCAATTCAGTACTTCAGAAGCATTTGTCAGATATATAAAAAGTCAAGCTAAAACATTATTAATAGTGCAACGAAGTGATATTTCAATAAATGAATTATTGTCTCAAATCATCGGTTTACCTGTTAGATCAAAACTTTTTGAGGATATTACTTTAAAAGATATTAACCACTTAAATGAAGATGATTATTTTAATCTGACTAAATATTTAAAGATCAAGCAGAAAAAAATAAGTAAAATCCTAAAAAATAAAGATTTCAAATATCAATTTATGCCGGATGTGAATAGAGCTTCGGTTTTCTATTGGATAGAAGAAGATGTTATGCCATAATTGAAAATTAAAGATAAATTAGATAAGAAAAATTTTATCAATCTTTTAAATATAAAAAACGCTCAACATTTCTATTGAGCGTTTTCTTTTTATTCAATTATCTTTCTTTTTTGTGTTCCTTGTATATTTTTTATGAGCTTTGTAGTTTATATTTTCTCTTTATTTGATTTACTTTTTTTAGAAACCGATAAATATAACCAAACACAAATTCCAACAAATAAAATGGTTCCTAACCAACCAAATCCTGATACATTAGGCCACCAATCTTTGTTAGCAGTTATAAAAATTGGAATTGCAACAAAAATTCCCATTAATGCTTCACCGGTAATCAGACCAGATGCAAATAAAAGTCCTTTTTTCTTTAGTGATTCGGATTTGTTTTTTCTTTGTGAAAAATGAGCGATCATTCCACCAATAAAAATCGGAACTGAAAGTGTAATTGGTAAATATATTCCAACTGCAACTGCTAAGATCGGAACTCTAAAATCAGAACCACGTTTTTTCTGGATCAAATCAATAATGATAATTATAATACCAATTATTCCACCGATCAACACAAAATTCCAAGGTAGATTTCCTTCAAAAACTCCTTCAGCAACAGATTTCATTAAAGTTGCTTGCGGTGCTGATAGGGTATCTGAACCAATCGTATATGCTGTATGTAAAATATCAAGAGTCAAGCCTAAAGCCAATGCAGCAGAAATCGTTCCTACAATTTGCATTACTTGTTGTTTCCAAGGTGTAGCACCAACTATGTATCCGGCTTTTAGATCCTGCATATTATCACCTGCAATTGCAGCAGCAGAACAAACCAAGGCACCAATTATTATAGCTCCGGCAGCTCCTTCTACACTTCCTGTTCCAAGAATTGCCAATAATAAAAGTGAAGAAAATAAAATTGTAGCAATCGTTACACCTGAAATTGGGTTGTTTGAAGAACCAACCAAACCTGCCATATATCCTGCAACTGCAGAAAATAAGAACCCAAAAACCATCATCACAACAGATAAAAGTAATGCTACTTTCCAACTGTGAATGACATCAATATAAATTAGAAATACCGGAATAATTGAAAACAACAATGCTATACCAACCCATTTGATCGGAACATCCATTTCCTTTCTTTCTATTTCTACACCTGATTTTGTATTTTTGAAAGCAGCTAAACTCGATTTAACTCCGGCAATCAATGGTTTTAATAAATTGATTATTGACCATATTCCCCCAACTACCATAGCTCCTACTCCAAGATATCTTATCTTTGTACTCCAGATATCAAGTGCAATATCCATATTTACAACTTCATAATTACCAACAATAAATGAATATATTGGGATTGCGAATAACCAAGAAATTAATCCACCGACAAAAACCAGAATGGAAATATTTCTACCTACAATATATCCAACTCCAACTAACGCAGGTGAAAGATCTGTTCCAAAACCAAAAACTGTTTTGCCTGCACTTTGTGAATCACGAACAAACGGAACTCCAAAAGCACCTTCCAAAGCAGAATTCCACATCATGAATCCCTGCTGAGCTAATTTCAACAATCCACCGGCAATAGCAGTATATAAAATAATTAATACTTCTGTTTTCCCACCTGCTGTTTTTTCTTTAGCATCATTTCCCGCTTGCAGAACTTCAGCAGTGGCAATTCCTTCCGGATATTTTAATTTAGCTTCTATAATTAATGCTCGTCTCAATGGAATTGTAAATAGTACACCGATAATTCCACCGATTCCGGAAATTTTTGCTATTTCTATATAATTAAATTCAGTCCAGTAACCCATTAAAACTAAAGCTGGAATCGTAAAAATTACACCAGCTGCCAAAGATTCTCCAGCAGAAGCGGCAGTTTGAACAATATTGTTTTCAAGTATATTTGACTTCTTGAACAAACTCAATATTCCCATTGAAATAACAGCAGCTGGTATTGAAGCACTTACAGTCATTCCGGCAAATAATCCCAAATAGGCATTTGCAGCCGCGAGTACTATGGATAAAACAATTCCCAAGAATACGGCTTTAATTGTAATTTCAGGTAATTTTCCTTTTGATATCATAAAATATTTCCTCCATTATTTTGTTACAAAATTACAATAATTATTTAATGTTACCAAGAATAAAACTTATTACTTTTTTTGATTGAGAGTAATGAGTGATGTAATTGACTTATTGTAAACCCAATCGTTTACGATTGGGACTATGGTTACACTAACTAAAAAAGTATGATTTTCCTTCAGTTACCTAAATATAAGAATATTTACTTAATCAACATTATTTTACCTTGACTAATATTGTTACTTGTCTTCACACTATAAATATAAATTCCACTTGCTAATTTATCGGAAGTAAATGTAACATTATTCGTTCCTGCATTGAGAATTCCATTATAAGCAGTTGCTACTTTTTGTCCACTTATATTATACACATCAACTTTAACATTTCCACTATTAGGTAAATAAAATTTAATTATTGTAGAATTATTGAATGGATTAGGATAGTTGCCCATCAATTTGAATCCATTTGGAATTACATCTGTCACAGAAGATTTCGTGTTGTCAAATCCAAAATAATCTAATATCTTTCCTGCTAAATCTTCTCGCTTACTCTCATCATAAATGGTCTCAAATGGAAATCCCATATAAACAACTTTACATACAGATGAACCACCGGAAACTGTTCCGGAATATTGAATTCCTGCAACTTTTGAAGCATCATATCTCAATGCAACACTCGAACCTCCTGAAGTTGTAATAACATCAGGAAAATCCTCTTCATAAACCCCATGTGAGCCATCATCGTAATTAAATGCCAATCCCTCAAATACAGTTCCGGATTCTCCATAAACTGAATGATCTTCAGAATCATCCGCATCATAATCCGCTTTCAAATAATTATTATAAAAATCCTTATCAGATGTTTCACCTTTATAATCTAAATCCCAACCAACTTCAGAACCTGATACAAACAATTTCCCACCTTGTTGTAGATAAGTTTTCACTTTCGTTTGTTCAATTGAATTAAATGTCTCATCAGCCGTACTTTCATCACCAAGATTCCAAAAAACAGCATCGTAATCATTTAAATTCATATCGTCATCGATTACGGCATTATTTGAACAAGTTGCAAAAGAATATTTATATTTCCTTAACGCCATTCCAAAATCCATTGCAAAATCGTGATATGGGTAAGTATAACTTGCTAATCTGTCAAATCCATCTACAATTAAGAATTTTTCGCTGTTATTTGAATCATATTGAACTCCATAAGTATCTGTCTGAATGCTTTCCACATTTCCACCATCTTCTATACTCTTAATTTTATAAAAACAGGCAACACCATTATTATTAGTACCTATTATACTCAAAGTAGATGAATTGACTGTTCTATAATTTTCCCATGATCCACCTTCAGCATACCTATAAATATTATGTCCTTCGGTTGAAGCTGTATCAGAACAATCCCAATTTACTTGATATTTAGTTACAGATAATTTACTTGTAACTAATTTTGGTGTTGGAACTGTAACATTAATTATATTATCATATCTAATTGGAGCGTAATTCGAAAGATTACTTGTAGAAAAAGAATAATAACGACAAGCCCATCCGGAGCCAGCTGCTTCTGCCATTAAAAAACTTCCATCTGCATTTCGTTCTACAAACAAACGAATATGTGAACCGGCATCATTAACTGCATCAGCAGGCAACAAATCATCAAAACTACTTAATTGTGTTGAGACATTATGAAATGTGCTAGTTGAATATCTTCCCGATGTCCAACAGCGACTAACATATCCCGAGCAATCTACTCCCTCAACATCGCTGTAATTTGCTGCATTATTTCCATCTAAACCTGATGTCTGCATGTCGCCTGCTTTTTGACCACTTACTATACCTGATTCAAATTCAGTTAAAGTAGAATAACCACCCCACTGGTAAGGCACTTTTGTGTTTGTTCCAATAATCCATCCTCCAGAATAATTATTAGATGAAGGTGTTTCTACAGATGCACCACTTAATGTTTCTACTCCATTAGTACGGTTATTGCTACTTCCAGTCCATTCGCATACAATATAACTATCTGCTGTTGCGAGAGCATCTGCACGGGTAACACTTCCTGTTATTTTTGACTTTTTTTTTAGTTTAGGGAGTGGAACGTCATAAGGATATTTAAAATCATTATAATGATAAGATCGATCAAACTTTGGGGGATATTTTATAATTGGAACTGTATTTGGAAATTTATTCTCATATTTCCATTCTATAATATGAATACCATCTTTGGCTGATATCATCTGAAATAAATTCCCATTGTCATCAACTGCAAATTCTTTGAAAATGTGTGTAAATGCAATATTTGGTAAATGAAATTTTGCTTTCAATTCTCCATCATCATTCATTAAATAAATATATCTCGCAATTTTTAGCGGAACTTGTTGAGTTATCTGTTCGATTAGAAGATATTTAAAACCTTCCGGAGTTGCACCAATATACTGTATCATTCCAAGATCTTTTACAGAAATTTGATAAGATGAATTGTCGGCAAGTATTACTTTTGCTGTTTGAGAATTTTCTCTTATTGTTTTAATTTGTCCGGAAATTTCATCGGGAACTCCGTCAATTTTATTTAATGCATTTCCTTTTTGAAGTGTATTTATTTTTAGAGTAGTTAATTTATTTGTAGTAAGTGAAACTCGTCCATTTTCATCTTTTGTTATTTTTGAAATCAAAATTCTTGGCGATGAAGTTGAATAATGATTTTTTATAGAACTTTCATTCATTTTGTGGACTATATTTTCACTTAATATATAATAATTCTTTTCACCTTCCCATAAAATATCTTCCGCATTATAAAACGGAATTTTTATTGAATTTTTAATTTTTTTATTTTCATATATCTTTATTTTTTGATTTTGAGCATCTAAAATAATTATTTCATTATCATTTATATCAAATGAATTAGGTCCATATTGTCCCCCCGGAGCCTTACGAAATGCCACATTTGTATCACTTTCTCCCCAAGGAATAAATAGTTTTTCTTCATACTGATACTGAGCTGTTAATAGTGATGCAATGAATAAAATAGCTATAATAAATTTTATAATTCTCATATTTTTCCCTTTTCCCAAATTTGATGATAGTAAAAATAAATTTTCAATATTTTGTTTCTCTTACTTTGTACAGCTGGGGAGACTCGAACTCCCACACCTTACGGCATATGATCCTAAGTCATACGTGTCTGCCAATTCCACCACAGCTGCAAATCAGCTTTAAATATAATTATTGTTTTTATATAAATCAAATGAATTTTTTCTTTATTTATGAAACAATTTTCACACCAGCAGAAGCTCCTAATCTACTTGCCCCTGCTTCAATCATCGCAATTGCTTCTTCATAAGAATGAATTCCACCGGATGCTTTCACTTTCATTTTTTTACCAACAACTTTTTTCATCAATTTTACATCTTCTGTTTTCGCTCCACCAGATGAAAATCCCGTTGATGTTTTGACAAAATTTGCACCTGCTTTCTTAGATAATTCACATGCTTTTATCTTTTCAGATTCTGTCAATAAACATGTTTCAATTATGACTTTTACACATTTTCCCTCGGCTACTTCAACAACTGATTTAATATCCTGAAAAACATTTTCGTAATCGCTTGATTTCAGAGAGCCAATATTTATCACCATATCTAATTCATCTGCGCCATCTTTTATCGCCTGGATCACTTCTGTTTTTTTAATTTTTGTTGTGTTGGCTCCCAGAGGGAATCCAATAACTGTACATACCTTAACAGTTGAATCTTTTAATTTTTCAGCACAATATTTTACATAATGAGGATTTATGCAGACAGAAGCAAAATTGCAATTATTCGCTTCATCACACAATTTTTCAATATCTTTGATATTTGCATTTGGTTTTAATAATGTATGATCAATATATTTTGCTAATTCTTTTTTAGTGATGTTGTTCATTTTATTTTACCCCATAATTTTTTAATTTACAACTTTCTAACTATTTTTGTGTTCGTTTTTATTAGTTTTTATTTACCTAGTTAAATATGAGGCATATTTAACTGGAAGTAGGTTGATAAATTTTTCCAATTTCAGCAACAAATCTTTTTCCTAATTCTACTGCATCTTTCAATTTAGAGGCTTCACTATATACTCTCAAAATTGGTTCAGTGTTTGATTTTCTTATATGCACCCAGCTATTTTCAAAAGTAATTTTTATTCCATCAACTGTATTTATATTTTTATTTTTGTATTTATTTATTAAATTTTCAATAATTCTATCTTTAGATTTACTGCCAACTTCAGTTTTCATTTTACTCATTTTAAATTGTGGCAACTTCTCATATTTTTCACTTAACTTTTTATCTCCATCGATAAGAAATTGCAAAATCAATGCTGCTCCGACTAATGAATCACGACCCAAATGAGAATCAGGTAAAATAATCCCACCATTTCCTTCTCCACCGATCATAGAGTTCGTTTCCTTCATTTTCTTTGAAACATTTATTTCACCAATTGCCGTTCTGATAACTTTTGCCTCATATTGGTCTGCGATTTTATCGACAGCAAGTGTAGTTGATAGATTCGTAACAATTACAGGATTACTTATAGTATTTTTTTCTAAAACTGTTTTTAATGACATTACTAATGTATATTCTTCTGAAAGATAATTTCCATTTTCATCTACAATTGCTAATCTATCGGCATCGGGATCTACAGCCATTCCAATATCGGCTTTACTTTCCTTTACTTTTTCTAATAGGTCCGTTAAATTTTCTGGTAGCGGTTCTGGAGTATGTGGAAAGTATCCATCAGGTTTACAATTAACTTTTATCACTTCACAACCAAGCGCATCTAACAATTTTGGTAATGCAATCGATCCACCTCCATTTACTGCATCAATTACAACTTTAATGTGTTTTGAACGAATTTTTTTTATGTCTAAATAAGGGATTTCCAAAATATTTTCAATATGATCATTTATTGCCTTTAAATATTTTGAAATATTGCCAAATTCACCACTTTTTTTAAAATTAAATTCTTTATTTTTAGCAAAATTTAATACCTTTTCTATCTGATCGGCATCTAAAAACAGTCCAGTTGGAGAAATAAATTTAATTCCGTTCCATGGAAATGGATTATGACTTGCAGTGATGACAACACCACCAGCAGCTTGAAATTTTTCTGTCATAAATTGAACAGTTGGTGTTGGTACAATACCTACATTAATCACATCAAATCCCATCCAAGCAAGTGTATTTGAAAAAAGATCTGCAATAACTTTTCCAGAAGGTCTTGAATCCCTACCAATAATTATCTTACCCTCTTTTGCCCATTTGCCAAACCCGCTCGCATAATTTATAATTTTTTTCGGGTTTAATCCAGCTCCAATAACACCCCTAATTCCAGAAATTGATTCGATCAACATATTAATCTCACTTTTAATAATTAATTAAAAAAACATCCAGTAAAACCGGATGTTTTTAATAATATTGAATTAATTTTTATTAAAAATTTTTATCATATTTTTCCAATCTTTCCATTCTTTTTATTCTTCGAATTGCTTTTGCTTTTGCTATTCTGCGATTTTGACTTGGTTTAATATAATAAGCATTTTTATGTATATCTTTGATAATACCCGCTTTCTCAAACTTCTTTTTAAATCTTCTTAAAGCTCTCTCCAAATTTTCGTTGTCGTGGACTGTAACTTGAATCATTTTTGTGTCTCACCTCCAATCACCAATTTTATTTATTTTCCTAAAAAGGATTTTAATTTTTTACTTCTAGATTTGTGTTGCAATCTACGAATTGCTTTTTCTTTAATTTGTCGCACTCTTTCACGAGTTAAATTAAATTCTTCTCCAATTTCATTTAATGTTAATGCATATTCTCTGCCAATACCAAAATACATTTTAATTACGCTACTTTCTCTAGGCTCTAAAGTTGCTAAAACCGATTGAATTTCCGATTCTAATGACTCATCAATCAATGGTGATTCAGGCGGATTTTGTTCATTATCTTCAATAACATTTATAAGTGAATTTTTTTCACCCTCTTTAAACGGCGCGTCTAATGAATGATGTCTTTTAGCAATACGTACAGCATCAGAAATTTCATTTGATTTAACACCTAATTTATTAGCAATTTCAAATACATTTGGTGTTCTCTCGTTATATCCCTCTATTTCTTCTGCAGCTCTACTTATTTTACTAATAGTACCAACTCGATTTAGTGGTAAACGAACAATTCTGCTGTGTTCTGCCAATGCCTGTAAAATAGATTGCCTGATCCACCAAACGGCATAAGAAATAAATTTGAAACCACGTGTTTCATCAAATCTCTCGGCAGCTTTAATTAAACCTAAATTCCCTTCATTGATCAAATCAGTTAGTGGCAATCCCTGGCCTTGATAATCTTTTGCAACACTAACAACAAATCGTAAATTTGATTCACACAATAATTTTAAAGCATTTCTATCACCTTGCTTTACTTTTTTTGCAACTTTTATCTCATCTTTGGGAGATAAAGGTTCAAAATGTCCTATTTCATCAAGATATTTACTTAACGCCCTATTAGCATCATTTCTTTGCTTAACTTTTCGTTTTTTAAACCTCTTGGTTTCTGTTTTTTTCCCTTGCTTTGCCTTTTTCGTTTTGCTTGTTTTTTTTGTTTTGCTTGTTTTTTTTACCATTTATCCTCGTTTAAATTTATCAGCTTTAATTATACAATATTTTTAATATAAATACAAACATTTTTTTAATTTATTTTGCCCTTAAACATTTTCTTACAGATTAAGAATTCTGGTACTATAATGATTTTTAAATATCTATGAAAACCCCCAAATCATCAACGCTTATTATTCATTC
>LSCC01000014.1 GCA_001577215.1 Fidelibacterota bacterium TCS52 | reverse complement strand
TTGTTTGAAAGACCAATTGCCTCTATTTAGTAAGATCTTTTGAAAAAAAGGCACTTTTTCATTCGGATGTGCGGCAATTAAAAGTACATTTTTTTGTATCATTTTCTTAATATTTTTACAAAAATGATTTGGTTTTCGCTTAAGCCAATTTTCAGCACTATCACCGTTTCCTTCTATATAATTTTTGTTGTTAATAACGATGGAATGAATATTTTTTCCACTCTCATTTCCACAACTTACCTCTTCACCAAAGAACACAGACATATTTTTTGAAGAATATTTTTCTGTATCTTTTTTCAAATTGTTCCATCTTGTAAAATCTTTGTCCGGCAGATAATGTTCTCCTAATGAATCATCAAGATCATAAGAGTGATCTGTGATCGCAATAGAATTTAATCCAATCGCTTCAGCAGTTTTTGAAATTACTTCGACAGGAGCTCCAAATTCTACTTGATCATGCGTATAAAATGAATGAATATGCAAATCGCTCCATAGAAAGTTATTTGAATTTGGAAATGGGTTTGAGGCAATAAATATTTTTAAAGGAGAGTGTGATAATTGTTTAAAATTGTGTGTAATTGCTATTTTTGTTTTATTATTAATTTTATATTCTATTGTTGGGGTGATGGAAATAGTTTCATTTTTGTAGTTTTCTAATTTCTCATAAGTGATGGGAAATATTTTATAAAATAGTAATTGATTAGCCAATATTTTCTGATTTGATGAAAAAAATATTTCATCATTTGGTCCGATGATTTCTATTTTATTTATTTCTATTGGATATAAATGAGAATCTTTAATTATCAACGATATTGGTAGAGATTTATTCGGAGTTAAACGATATGGAGCATCAAAAATAATCTCCGGTTCTTTTTTGTAATATAAACTAAAAGAATATTTAAATTTGTAATGTATTTCCGCATAGTTAAAAGTAACTTTTGTTAAAAATTTATTAATTATGTTATCTAATATTCGCATATTATAAGATATAAAAATATTTCTTTTAATAATAATTTTATCTTATGAAATTTTTTCTTAATTTATTAATATGAAATTAATGGAGAAATCAAATGGGAAAAATTAATAATGCACCTTTGGGACTATTGTTTTATGCAATTACAGTAAATAATAAGGATCTATTTAAAATAATTGAGAGAAAACTTGAAAAAAAACATGGGAATGTTTTATTCGAAAGTGAAATAATAAATTTTGGTGAGAAAACGAATTATTATAAAAAAGAGATGAGCAACAAATTATGGAAAAAATATTATTCTTATGAAAGCATTATCTCTTTGGAAAGTATTTATAAATACAAACATGAATCAAATGAGTTGGAAGATCAATTTAAAACCGATAATAAACGCAATGTTAATATTGATCCCGGTTATATTACTCTTTTCAATTTTTCATTATTAACAACAAAAGGATATTCACATCGGATATATTTAGAAAAGGGGATCTATTCTGAAATTACACTTTTTTATAAAAATAAAAAATATGAATTTCTTCCTTGGACATATTCTGATTATAAATCTAAGAATGTTTTGCAGTTATTGGAAAGATCGCGACTGTTTTTAAAAGAAAATTTATCAAAATAAGTAAATAAAAAACGGGATATAAGATTTGTTATAAAATAAATTGGTTTTATTTATTCTTAAAAAATAATCCCAATGAAACCCCATGAAAATTAAAATGTTCCCTTAATTTGTTTTCTAGAAATTTTTTATATTGATTTGTGATCAATTTGGGTTCATTGCAAAAAAAACCGAAAAATGGCGGATCCGATTTTAATTGAGTAATATATTTTATTTTAACGTGTTTTCCTTTTATTGATTGTGGTGGTGTCCTTTTTATTATATTTCCCATTACTTTATTAAGTATTGATGTTTTTATCTCCGTTTTTTTTCGGATTTGCAATAATAAAGCTTCATTAAGCACTTTCAATAAATTATTTCTATTAATTGCAGATGTGAAAAAAATGGGAAAATGTTTCAGTGCAGGATATCTTGAATGAGTCCAATGTAAATATTCATCAGCTGTGTATTCGTCTTTTTCTACCAAATCCCATTTGTTAAATACAATGATCAATCCTTTGAAATTTTCCATAATGAAATTAATTAAACGAATGTCTTGCTTAACAAATCCTTTATTAATATCAATAATATAAATACAAATATCACTTGTGTCTATTGACCTTTGTGTGCGAACATAACTGAAATATTCTAACGATTCCATTATATTTGATTTTTTTCTTAACCCTGCAGTATCAACAATGTTGATCGTTTTTTTATTATAAACAAATTGGCTGTCAATACTATCTCTTGTTGTGCCAGGAATGTCAGTTACAATATGTCTATCAGTTCCTAAAAAAGAATTTGCAAATGTTGATTTTCCGGCATTTGGCATTCCCAGAAGAGCAAGGTTTAAGTAATAATTCTTATTTTTTTTCTCTTTATGAGGTAATAACTCTGTAATTTTATCCAATAGATCGCCGGAATTTCTTCCCGAAATTGCACTTACACCGAATGCTTCTCCAAGTCCTAAAGAATAAAATTCATGTTTACTGTTTTCTAATTCTTTATTATCTACCTTATTGGCAACAAGCAGAATAGATTTATTGCTTCGTTTCAATATTCGAGATATTTCCATATCATAATCTGTTATTCCGGTTGTGGCGTCAACTATAAATAAAATTAAATCGGCTTCGTTTGATGCTATCAATGCTTGTTTTCGCACATTTTTATCGATCATATTTTTTGGATGTATCGTAATTCCACCCGTATCAATAATTGTGAAATTTTTCTCATTCCACATTACTTCAGAATAGACCCTATCTCTTGTTACACCTTCAATTTCATGAACTATTGCCTTTCTTTGCTTTAGAAAACGATTGAATAATGTTGACTTTCCAATATTCGGACGGCCAACTATTGCAACAACATTTGACATATATTTACCGTGCTATTTTTTAATTATTATTTTTGTTAAATATTTTTTTCCAGTATTCAATTTCTTCTGAATTCAATGGATTTCCTTTTTGAGAAGTCGCACTGTTTCTTTTTTTGTTTTTAATTAAATATTTTTTTATGAATTGGTTGCTGGAGATAACATTTAATCCGCCTTGTTTGACATATTTCACAACAGATCTGTCGGATGATATAACTGTAACTTTCTTTTGTTCATATTTTTCGGATAAATTTTTTATCACACCATCTGCTTTTTGTCCGTTTGATGATGAATAAATGATCTGAATATGGGAATTGTTTTTACTTGTTTGAGAATAATTTTGTCCGTCAAATACAATTATTATTTTGTTGTTTTTGCTAATAGGGATGTTTGAAATTTGCCTGACAAAATCTTCACGTAAATGTTGATGATCGACATAATTGATAACATCATACATTTTAAACATAATATTATGAGCATCTAAAATATAGATCATTTCTTTTTAATTCTCTTCTTTTTTAACAAATATGATTCATAACCATTTTTCTTTATATTTGTTAAAATATTTTCTTCACTATTTTTAAGTCGATTATATACAACAGTTATTTTCAAAGGAGCGGTGCATATTGCCACAGATGTAATTCCGTTCATTCTAATAATTGACCTTTTTAATGAATCAATATTTGTTGAATTTTCTGTTTTCTTAATTTTAATTTCCAGTTCATTATTAATGGATCCACAACTTATTAAAAATATCAGTATTAGAAAAAAGATTATTTTTTTCACATATTCCTCTTATTTTTTTAGATCAAATAAAATAAAAATCCGAAAAAATGACTAATGCTTCCGCCTAAAACAAAAAGATGCCAGACCGAATGGTTAAAAGGCAATTTATCCCAAATAAAAAATATAATTCCCAAAGTGTAAGATAATCCGCCGACCAGCATCCACATAAAGAACATAAATGGGACTTCAGATATTAGCGGTTTAATAACGAATACAATTAACCAACCCATTATTAAATATGTAATTACAGAAAAACCCCAAAATTTATGAAAGAACACAAATTGTTTCACAACACCAAGAATTGCCAATCCCCAAATTACACCAAAAATTGACCATCCTAACGGACCCCTTAATACTGTTAATGTAACTGGAGTATAAGTTCCGGCGATCAACAAGTAAATTGAAGCATAATCAAATAATCTAAAAAATTCTTTAACTTTTTTATTATTGAAACTATGATATAATGTAGAAAACAAATAAAGAATTATTAATGTCGCCCCATAGATACTAAAACTCACAATTTGCCATGCGTTACCACGTTGACTTGCAAATACAACAAGCAATACTAATGCAGTAATACTAAGTGCAATTCCAATTCCATGTATTATACCATTTGCAATTTCTTCACCTATTGTTTGAATTGGTAAGTGTATTTTTTTCTTTTTTTTACTCATATATTTTTTTGATTTATTTTAATACTTATTTTAAAATGATGTTTGAAATAATTAATTACAGATTTTAATTAAACCTATCAATAAATTCTTTGACAGCTTTTTTACTTTTAGAATAATCTATCTTTTTTGAATTGATCACTTTAACTAAAACCGTCGCTTTTTCTTCTACTGGTATTCTTTTGTTTATCACAACAACAGGCAAATTGTTTAGTAAACAATATCCGCCGATAAAAGAGCCTGTTCCATGAACAATATCTATTTCATTTTCTTCTATTAATTTTTCAAGTTCTTTTAATATTTTTTTTGGTTTCACTATAGTAAATTTCCTTTGTCATTTATTTGAAGTGTATCTACAACATCTTTTACATATTCCGAATCTTTACGAGGTACTACTAAAATTACACCATTTTCTTCAATGATGACTAAATCATGAACATTATATGTAAAGATTTGAGAATTTTTACTATAAACATAATTTTTTGTTGATTCGGTTAATATTCCATCAGAATGATTTACATTTTTATTTTTATCTTTATTGTCTAATTTATATACTGCATTCCAGCTACCAATATCACTCCAATCAAAATCACAAAGAACAACTTTTACATTCTCTGCTTTCTCTAAAACACCATAATCAATTGAAATCGGTGAAATTGATGACCACAGTTTTTCAATAGAAGTTTCGTATTTTTTTGTCCCGATAGTTTCTTTAATCTTTGAAATAATTCTAAATAACTCAGGAATGTTTTTGTTGATAGCTTTTAATATCGTTGTGCCTTTCCAAACAAACATGCCACTATTCCATAGGAATTCTTTTGAATTTACAAATCTTTTTGCTGTCTGTAAGTTTGGTTTTTCAGCAAATGTCTTTGATTTATATACAAGTTTGTGGTTAGGGATATTTTCTTTTTCAATTTGAACATATCCATATCCGGTAGAAGGAAAAGTTGGTTTAATTCCAAATGTAACCAATGATGAGTTTTCAGAAGCAACTTTAATTGCTTTTTTAACCGATAGATTAAATTCCTTTTCATTTTTTATTAAATGATCAGCAGGAAAAAATCCGATAATTGCAGATGGATCTTTTTTTACAATATGAGCAGCTGCGAGAGCAATAGCCGGAGCAGTATTTTTCCCTGATGGCTCAATTATAAAATTTTTCCATTTGAGCTTATTATTTTGTGCTAATATCATTTTCGCTTGTGAATGATTTGTAATAATATAGATATTATCTATTAAAGACAATTTTTCTAATCTTTTGATCGTTAAATTTATCATTGTACCGGTATCAAATATATCGAGTAACTGTTTGGGAGTTTTTTTTCTACTGCGGGGCCAAAATCTTTTTCCAATCCCACCAGCCATAATGATACTGTAATAATTATTCATAAAAATATTCTCCATTACAAATTAATTTTGCTTTTCCTTTTAACCAAATTTTTTTATTCTCTTTAAATATTGTAATATTACCACCATTAAAAGTCGATACTATAGGGTATTTCATTTTGTAAATATTGTTGGCAAGAATGCTACTTGCAATGCTTCCGGTTGCGCAGGATAATGTTTCGTTATTTACACCATTTTCAAAAGTTCTCACTCTAATTTCCGAATCACTTGTCTTTTTGATAAAGTTGAAATTTGAGTGAAATGCTTTATATTTTGGATGTTCGTGTAAATATTTCCCTCTTTCAACCACGTCAAAATTTTCAATATCATCTATGGGAATAACAAAATGATTAACCCCGACTTTAAATTTATAGTGTATTTCGTTGTCAAATTGAAATGTTTGAAATTGTTCATCTATAGACATGCTAATAGCAATATTTTCTTTGGAAATATTTGCATCGTGCATTCCATCATCTGCAATGAAAGTAACTTTGTTGGAACACCAGTTTTTCGAAAAGGCATATTTTACTAATGCTCGTGAGCCGTTACCACAGAATTTTCCCTTTGAACTATCAGAGTTAAAATATGTCATTTTAAATGGGAACAATTCGTTTTTTTCAATTAGCAGAACACCATCAGCTCCAATTCCAAAATGTCTATCACAAATTTTGGGAATTAGTGAAATAAAATTAGTCGGCAGTTTTTGTATATTAAGATCGATTAAAATAAAATCGTTGCCTGCCGCTTCTAATTTTGTAAATAGTATTTTGTTATTATTCTGCATCTTTTATCGTTAATTCTCCTATTTCTGTGTCCCAATGCGCTCGAACTTGAATGTCATTCATCAATGGTTTTTTAATCTCAGGTGGTATAAATGGATAAATATTTCCATTATCAATGCAATTATTTCCATTTTTGTCAAGGTAATAATATAACTGAAATTTTCCAGAAGGCAAATTATCAAATAGAAAATTTCCATTTTTATTTGGTCTTGTTTGAAAATAATATTTTTCATTTAATAAAATTAAAACAAGTTCCGATGAATATGGGATCTGTCCAATTACTCTTCCTGAATCTGTATTTACAATTTGGTTGATATTTACACTGTAAGTCGAGTCACTATTCAAAAATGAATAATGTTTGTTATTAGGTAATGTTATTAAAAATTTTCCTTTTATTGATTTGTTTTTTAATTGTTTTTCGAATTCATAGAAACCCGAATATTTTTTATAAAGTGTTTGAAAAGTTGTATCATCAGCGGTAATTAATTCTCCTTTGAGGGAAGTAGTATCTAATAAAGGAGTAGTTATCAATTGCATGTTTTTATATTGTAATGTGTAACTTGAATCAGAAAATTTATTTACAATAAATTTTATAGATGTATCTGATAAAAACTTATTAAAATTATCAAATAGATTGTTTATAGAAATAGTTACGCTATCGGTATAAAGATAATTATGAATTATGTTAACTGTTTTTTCTTTAACTATGAATGTGTCAATGGAAATGCCATTAATTTTAAAACTGTTTTTATCATTCATTTGTGAGATTGGTTTTGAGAAAGTCAATTTCGTTTCATTTTGGTAAATGTTTTCAATTTTTATTACTTTTGGAGCCAAAAAATTATCTCGAACAACAGTAAAGTCCAAATTTGATGTAATCGTATCATTTAAATTTATAAACAATTTGTTTGGTAAAATCAAATCATCAAATTTCGGTTCATATTTTTTGTTGTTATCGTTATCAATAAATCCAAAAACAATGATTTTTTTGGATGGTAAATAATTAAAATGAAATGCTCCCTTATTATCCGGCTGTAAATAATATTCATATTTATTAAATAATGAGTCAAGTGAATTCGTTAATGAAGAAAAAATGATCATACTATTATCATCTTTATTTAAACCATAAATTTGTCCCATTATTGAACCGGTAGGTATTTTGTTTCCTGTTGAGAAAGATAGGGAGATAATTTGGTTAATGTAGTTTTTTCTTAAATCACAGAGGTTACGATCAATAATTATTGTATAAAATTGATTTTCTTCCCATTTTGATTTTGGGACAATTATAATTTTTTTTCTTTTAATTTGTATAGAAAAATCTGTCAGATTTAAAGGGAATATGGTGATGGCTTTTTTTACAGAGATTTCATCCAGTTTTTCCGATATTTGAAAAGTAATATTAGTATATTGGTCAACATTGGTACTACCATTTGTAATATTTTCTGGTGATATTGCAGGAGGAGTAGAATCTTTTGGTCCTCCACCAGGTAAACCTTGTGAAGCACAATTAAATAAATTCCCGAAGGAAAATAAAAACAGTATTAATAATGTATATTTTTTCATATCATAAGATATAAAAATTTTTATAATACGCATAACAAATTAAAATTTTATTTTATATTTTTTATAATATATTGATTTTAATTTATATTGGATTTTATTGAATAAATAATCATATAAAAGTTTTTTGAAACTTTTTGGAAAATTAATTGGAATATAAATAAAAAATACTTAAATTATTCATTAGGTAACAAAAAAGGAGAAAAAAATGAAGTCAATAACGTTAGGATTAGTTTTTACTTTATTAGTTTCCAGTTCAATGGTTTTTGGGCAAAGCAACACAGATGTCAAGCAATCAAAACAGATCAAGGTGATCGTCGCGGAATTAGACAGGGTTGGAAAAAGGATTAATGTCGTCGAGAAACAAATTAAAATTATTGTGGAGGAGATTGACAAAGTTAGTAAAGGTACATCATCGGCAAATACGGAAAAATATGATGAAAACCTAAAGATACTTACAGATAAAATAGTAAATGTAGAAAATCAAACAAAAGATGTCGATGGGAAAATAAAAATTTTAGCGAATAAAATATCTAGCAACGGTAAAAAATTAGAATCGTTGTCTGATACAACTCAAATTGATTCAAGTCAGGACGAAATAAAACAGATAAAAACTGATATTGAAAAATTAACTAAAGAAATAAGCAACATAAAATCAGAACCAGAATTGAAACCAGAACCAGAATTGGAACCCGGGTTAAAACCAGGACGCGCATCATATTATAAACCTGATGAACGAATTCAACGTTCATTAACTACCGATGATTCAAATTATCGTCCATATTATTATAATGATTATAATAGAGCTTTATGGAATTTTAATAATGGTAATTATCGGTTAGCTTCAGATCAATTTATCAGAATAAGAGCTAATAAAAACAACGATTTAGCTGATAATGCTCAATATTGGTTAGGCGAATGTTTTTATGCACAAGGACTTTATAAACGAGCAATTACAGAATTTGAAAATGTATTTACTTATGATAAAAAAGATAAATATGATGATGCACAACTTAAATTGGGATATTGTTATAAGAAATTACCCAATAGGGCAAGAGCAATAGAAGAATTTGAAAGATTTGTGCAATATTATCCGTATAGTGAATATTATGAATTAGCATTAAGAGAACTCTCATATTTAAGGTAACCAATGTCATTAAAAATTTATCATATAACAAATGAAATTAATCCATTCACCGGCGAAACAGATGTAGGCAATTTTATTAAAGATTACTCTATTATTTATAATGAGAATAAAGTTGATATCAGATTGTTTATTCCAAAATATGGTTATATTTCTAACAGAAAAAATGTATTGCGCGAAGTAATTAGATTGCAGGATATTCCTGTGAATTATTTAAATAGTGAAATGCATTCATCAGTAAAATCGTCTTTTATTCCTGATTCAAGAGTGCAAACATATTTTTTAGAACAAGCGGAAATGTTTAATAAAATAGATAAAAAATCTATTGTAGAAAATGCATT
Organism: Fidelibacterota bacterium TCS52; assembly: GCA_001577215.1. GTDB lineage: Bacteria > Fidelibacterota > Fidelibacteria > Fidelibacterales > Fidelibacteraceae > TCS52. Next base: position 13,001 of record LSCC01000014.1, on the reverse strand, counting down.
ATCAGAATCCATTAGGGAAAAATATTTCGATAGTTTTATGTATTATTCTATTGCTTCATTAAACACATTAAAATACTTGTATTGGAAACCAGATCGTATCATTAATAATAATTGGTGCTCTGCGATAGTTCCAATTTTGTTAAAAAACAATTATTATAATGATACTTGGTTTAGTGGTACAAAGACAGTTTTATTTTTGAGCTCTGATCAACCATTTGCATCTTTTTCCAAGAAGATTTTGAAATCTTTTAATATTCCTGAATGTAAATTTGATATTTCTGATCCAATTGAATATTTAAAAGCTGCAATTTATTATTCTGATGGTGTTACATTTTTGAAAGTTAGGGGGAAAAATTATTTACAGGAACTTTTAAAAGATAAAGACATATCAAAATTGATTAAAGAAATGGGAGAATCTTACAAAGAGATAAATTTAGAATCTATAGAAGAGAAAGAGTTTTTGTTAAAAACTGCGAAGGAATATTACACTTACCTTGAAAAAATTTAAAATATTATCAATAAATAAATATAAAAGCATTTCAAACAAATTAACAGGAACATTTTTAAAGGGCATTTTTAACATGTTTTTATTGGCTATTTTGATTATTCCTATTATTCAGTGTGCAAAAACTCCATTTGAAAATGAAAATGGATTTTCCGGAGTTAGTGTTGATACTTTAGAGTTTAGTTCAAATATTATTGATTCTGTAAGAAGTGTTTCTGTTGGTATGTCCAGAAATGATGCAATCTATAATATGGTTGGCAATTATAAGGATGTTAAAAATAAATTCTCGCTGGAATTTTTAAGTTTGAGCTCATTAGAAAGCATTTCTGATACAGAAAAAGTAACTATAAATAGTGCAAAAATTAAATTTCATCTGCAGAAAGATTGGAATAATATTGATAACTTTGTTAATTTAGATGTCAAACGAGTTGTAGATGATTCTTTGTATTGGTGGAATAATAGTAGTGATCCCGATAGTATCTGGTCTTCAATTTACGATAATTCAACTGAAATAATAAATGATTATACATTGGATTTGAGTAGCGATTCTACATTCATGGATATTGATGTTAATATTATTAATGATTGGGTTGCAAGTGCTGACAGTAATAATGGTTTGATTTTTGAAATGTCTGAACCTGATGCGGATGAAATGATCTCTTTTTATTCTTATGATTATTCGGATGTTTCGTTGGTTCCTCAATTAATCCTTGAATGCGAAATTTCAGATACAAATGATGTTTATTTGTTTGATTCTACTTTTACAATTTACTCAACAGCTGATTTGCAATATTCAGAAAACGATTTTAATGTTGGAAATGATTCTTTGGTTGCCTCACAAGGTGCAATTTATAGGCCTTTAATTACTTTAGATAGTTTGAGACAAATTGATAGCATTGATGAGCGAATGATAATTAATTCTGCAGTAATTACATTAACGATTGATGAGTTAAAATCTTCAATGGTAGTTGATGATACATTAAGTTTTTATATTGGATATTTTCAAGCTGATTCCTGGAATGATGAAGATATACAATATGATTTTGCTACCGGAAAAACAATTGAAAATGTTACTATTCTAACGGATACGATAAGTATAAGTATTCCCTATGTTATACAAAAAACAATAGCTACAAAAGATTTTCAAAAAAACGGTATTTTCATTCAAGTGGGCAATGAGAGATATGATTTTAACAGAATATATTTTAATAAGGATAGTTTTAATTTAGATTTAATTTACACAAATTTTATTAGGGAAAATGATTAAAAAAATAATAATATTAATATTGACTTCACTTTTGTGCGGAAATTTATTTGGAAGTATTTTTGATACTTATGGTATCGGAAAAGTTGGAATTAATTATTCTGTTGCAGCAGCAGGTCGTGGATATACTGCCGCTTCCTATAATAATAATTTAACAATTAATTTTCAAAATCCAGCTAGTTTAGCAATGACAAAATATGCTGAATTCAATTTGGGAATAAAATCGCATTTTAACGAAATTGATCCGTTTGGTTTCACAGAATCGTCTATTGAATTCTCTTATGGAGTTATTAAATTTCCATTTACCAAAAAGGGTGGAATGTCTATTGGATTAATACCAATTGCCTCGGCAAATTCTACATATAATATTAATAATAGTAATGTTGGATATTCTGAACAGGTACTTAATAGTGGTAAAATATATTCCGCAAATATAAATATTGGATATAAGATTTTACCTTTTTTGGATATTGGATTTGGTTATGAATTTTTAACAGGCGGCTATAATTTTACAGAAAACATTGATTTTGATGACGAATCTCTAATATCTTCAAATTTAACTTCTGATTATGGAATTGATGGAAGGCAATTATCAGCAGGAGTAGTGTTGTCTTATAAAGATAAACTAAATTTTGGGGTTAGTTATTCTTTTGTATTTGACGTAAATCAACAAAAAATTAATACTTACAATGCAACAGGTAATTATTATTCTTTAAAAGATACAACTTATTCTGATAAAAAAATATTCCCAAATAAAATGGACATTGGCGTTACATATAGTGTTAATAAAAAATATCATTTGAATTTTGAATTTTTAACTTATAGATTTGATAATATAGATGAAGTTAATTCTGTTTATGAAAGCGGTGGTATTAATAATTACTTACACTTCGGTTTGGGTTTGGAAAAAAGTGGAGAAAAAAGTATTTTTGATTCGTTCTTTGAAAAAATGATTTTTAGAATGGGATGTTTTTATAATAATAATTATTATCATAATAGTTCAGATGATGCAGTAATTTCAAAAGGACTAACCTTTGGGGTTGGTATTCCATACAACAAATTTAAAAGTAGAATTGATTTGTCATTTGTTTGGGAGCGAAATTCAGGCACAATATATGAAAAACAAAATATTAACACATTGGATATAGATGAGAATGTCTATCGTTTACAAGTGTCGTTTTTAACAACTGAAAAATGGTTTAACACTAAAGGAAAATATAGATAAAATATTTAAATATTAAAGGAGATAAGGTTATGAAGCAAAAATTATCGAAAAATAACTTGTTTGTTACAATTGTGATTTCTACTATTATGGTCTTTACTTTTGTTACTAATTGTGTGCCACCTTCACAAAAATCTGCAGAGGAAGAATTAGTAGTAAGAAAAGCAAGACGAGATTCTTTGAGAAAAGTAAATTACCATAAATGTGAATTTGCAATGAGTAATGCGAATCAATATAAATTGCAAGGACAGTGGCAAAACAGTATTGACAATTATCGCAAAATAATAGAATATGGTTGTACCGAAGATTTTGCACAAAATTTATTTAAAGATATGGCTCATTGTTATAATAAATTAGGTAAAAATGATTCGGCAATTTGGGCTGTTAAAGAAGCGCTGGTGTATAGATCTACAGATATATATTTTTTGAAATTACTTGCATATTATCATGAAAGAGAAGGTGATTTAAATGCTGTTGTTAAGGACTGGGAAAGAATAAATACACTTTTTCCTGACAATATTGAATATATGTTTAAGTTAGCAGATTATTATTTTAAAGTAGGAAAATACACGGATGAAATAAATTTATTAGAGAAAATATTATTAACTGATCCAGGAAATAAAAAAGCCGATCTTGCTATCATATCTGCGTATGAAGCTAGTGGTATTGATCCGATCGAAAGATATAAAACAGTATATATGAAAGATAAATCTAATGCACAAAATGGCTATCGTTATGGAAAAGCATTATTTGATGCAGCTAATTATGATAAAGCTATAAAAGTTCTATCTGAAAGTAAAAATAATAATCCAAATAATAGAAGTGTTATTGAATTGCTTTGTAAATCTTATGATTATAAAGGTATGACTGAAAAATCTTTAGAAGTTTACAAAGAATTAGCTCGTAAATATTCGAACGACTCCAAAATACTTATTAAAGTTACGGAATTAAATTTAAATTTATCAAATTTTAAAAAAGCGTTAGAATATATAAATAAAGCCATTAAATTACCGGATAATAAAGGGGATGCCTATAAATTAAGAGGTGATGTCTATTATGCAATTGCCGAAGATTGTTTTTCTCAAAAAAATAAAATGAGTTTTAGTGATAAATTGGTTTTTCATATGGCTTATGAAGATTATAAAAATGCTCTGGCAAATGGAAATAGAATGGTTAAATCCAAATTACAGCATTTGAAAAAAAATGAAATGATAATTAGCAATAAAAGTGATTATTTCTTAGCACCGAAAACAAGTAAAATATCTTCAAATGAATTTAAACCTTTAGGAGATTGTTATTCTTGGATCAAAAGAACAGTGAAAGTAAAATAGTATTTTTGGGTGCCGATCATGCCGGGTATGATGCTAAAAATTTTGCTTTAGATCATATTAAAGGTTTGGGTATAGATGCAATTGATTTAGGAACATTTTCTAAAGAGGGCATTGATTATCCTGAAATTGCCTTTAAAGTTGCTCGTAAAGTTGTCGAAAGTAATGATCATTATGGGATTTTGTTTTGTGGAACTGGAATTGGTATGAGTATTTGTGCTAACAAAGTAAAAAATATACGTGCTGCACTGTGTACAACTGTATTCCATGTTGAAATGGCTAGGAAACATAATAATGCAAATATTTTGGCTATTGGCGGTAGAATTTCTTCAAGAGAGATGATAAAAAAAATGATAGGCAAATGGTTTACTACTGAATTCGAAGGTGGTAGACATCAAAGAAGAATAGATAAGATTAAAAAATATTCGGAGTGTTAAAATGTATGAATCATTTAAACAACAGGATCCTGAATTGTTTGCAACTGTTAAAAATGAGCTATTAAGACAAAATGAAACGCTTGAAATGATCGCTTCTGAAAATTTTGTTAGCAGAGCTGTTCTGGAAGCGGATGCTAATATTATGACTAATAAGTATGCAGAGGGATATCCCGGAAAAAGATATTATGGTGGGTGTGTGAATGTTGATGATGCGGAAAATATTGCTAGAGATAGAGCAAAAAAATTGTTTGGAGCAGAATATGCAAATGTACAACCACATTCAGGAAGTCAAGCAAATATGGCTGTATATTTTAATTATTTAAAACCTGGAGATACAGTATTAGGAATGAATTTATCTCATGGTGGACATTTAACTCATGGCAGTCCAGTAAATTTTTCAGGTAAGTTATATAATATTGTTAGTTATGGTGTATCACAAGAAACCGGATATATTGATTATGATGATGTGAGAAAAAAAGCAAAAGAATTTAAACCTAAAATGATAATTGCAGGGGCAAGTGCTTATCCCCGTTTTTATAATTTTGAAAAATTTAGGGAAATTGCTGACGAAGTTGAAGCGTTTTTGATGGCTGATGTTGCTCATCCCGCCGGATTGATAGCAGCCAAACTTCATCCGGATCCAATGCCATATTGTGATGTTGTAACTACCACAACACATAAAACACTCAGAGGTCCACGTGGTGGAATGATATTGATCGGAAAAGATAAGGAAAATCCATTTGGAAAAGTGGCTCGTAAAAGTGGTAGAGTAAAAATGATGTCCGAATTGATGGATTCTACAGTTATGCCCGGTATTCAAGGCGGCCCTTTAATGCATATTATTGCAGCAAAAGCCGTAGCTTTTGGAGAAGCGCTAAAACCGGAATTTAAGGAGTATAGCAAACAAATTATTAAAAATACTCAGACATTGGTTCAAGAGTTATTATCTTTTGATTTTAATTTGGTTTCAAATGGTAGCGATAATCATTTAATATTAATTGATTTGCGTAACAAGAGAATATCCGGAAAAAAAGCAGAAAAAGCCTTAGAAAAAGCTGGTATTACGGTTAATAAAAATATGGTCCCATTTGATGATAAAAGTCCATTTATTACAAGCGGAATAAGAGTGGGTACTCCCGCATTAACTACACGCGGTTTTAAAGAAAATGAGATGAAGTTAATCGCTGGATATATTAATAAAATAGTTTCCGATCCAAAAAATAAAGAAAATATTTCACAGATCAAGAATGAAATAAAAGAAATAACAAAAAAATTTCCATTATATAAAAATCAATTAGAGGAAATATAATTGAATTGTCCTAACTGTGGTCATCCGGAAAATAAAGTAATTGATTCGAGGCACATTGTCGCAGATAATGGAATACGTCGTCGAAGAGAATGTATAAAATGTCAAAAACGTTTTACTACTTATGAATATATTACTTTAAATAATGTATTTGTAATAAAATCAGATGGAAGTAGAGAAGAATTTAACAGAGAAAAATTGATTCAAAGTATAAAATTACCCTGTACCAAAAGACCGATTTCAATTAATAAAATTATAAGAATTGCAAAAGATATTGGAACAAAATTTGAAAAAGATGGATATGCTGAAGTGAAATCGTCTCTTATTGGAGAAGAGGTAATTAAACGATTAAAGAAAATTGATAAAGTCGCATATATTCGCTTTGCATCGATCTACCATGAATTCAGAGATGTTACGGAATTCAAAAATGAAATTGATAATATTGAAAAAAATAAATAAAAATGTTGACATTAATATTTTTATATTGTAATATTTAATAATTTAAAAGGAGATAATATATAAAAATTCGTTATTAGGTAGTTTACATTGACAAGAGAGAAGTTAAGATGAGAAATACTTAAAACGAATTAATTTAAGAACGAGTATAAATATCGTTCAAGTTTTATTGGAAGGAGAAAAAAATGAAAAAAATAATATTTATTCTGGTAATTTCTGTTTTATTATCATTCAATTTTTTATTTGCTCAAGGCGAAGCGAGTGCAATTTTTCTATTAATTGCTCCGGGTTCTCGTGCCGAAGCAATGGGTGAAGCACAGGTTGCGAATTCAAATGATGCATATTCATCATATTGGAATCCAGCTGGTATGGCTTTTATGCCAAAAAGTGAATTGGGATTAATGCATGTTAATTGGCTTCGCAACCTTGGTATTGATGATATGTATTATGATATTCTAACTGGTGGTTTAAAGACATCTTTTGGGACAGTTGGTGGACATGTTATATATTTGAATCTTGGTGAACAACAAAGAACAGATGAGTATGGAAATGATTTAGGAACATTTACAAGTTATTTAACAGCTGCAACAGGATCTTATGGCACGAGGTTATCTAAAAATTCTGCAATTGGAATAAATGCAAAAGTTGTTTATCAAAAATTGACGGACAAGGGAACAATTCAAGAAGAAGGAAAAGGAGCAGCTTTACATTTTGCATTTGATTTTGGATATCAAAAAAGAAAAATATTGGGGGATGTTGTTGATTTTGGTGTTGCTGTTTCTAATATTGGTCCAAAAGTGACTTTTATTGATGAAGATCAAGCAGATCCACAACCAACAAATTTAAAACTTGGATTTAATTTTAATGTAGTTAACAAGAAATATCATAAACTTTCAATTGTTACAGATATGAATAAACTCTTAGTTGCAAGTTATCCATCAATGGATACTAATGGCGATTATTTTATTTCCGAAAATGAAAAAGCTTATACAGATCCGCTTTATAAGGCAATTTTCACATCTTGGACAGATGATTGGAATTATGACGGTGACATTGATTATGATAATGATGGTATGATCGGTGGATTTACACTAAATACAATAACCAATGAATACGAAAAATTACAAGATACTACGGTAACAGGTGAGATTGATGCTTGGGGTGAATACAATGAAAATGGTAAAAAAGAAATTGGATCAAAAGAAGACGGTTCATTTAAGAATGAAATAGATAAAATGATATTCAATGTTGGTATGGAATATGTTTATAATAATTTATTTTTTATTCGTGCAGGTTTTGCTTATGACGAAGCTGGTGATATAAAAACACCAACTTTAGGCTTTGGAGTACTTTATCATAATCTTGGATTTGATTTTGGATATACTTCTGCAGAAGAAGGCCATCCGTTGGCAAATACAATGAGATTTAGCATACGAATGCTGTTTTAATAATTACTATTACAATTAATAAAAGATAAATATCAATGAAAATAATTAAAATATTTATTATTGCTGGGGCTATTTTATTATCATTTTTTAGTCAATCGTTTTCTTATATTAATAATTTTAAGGGAACTTGGCAGAATAAAAAATGTATTCCCGGAGAGAAAAATTGGCTTGTTCTAAGAATTGAATTTAAAGAAGATACAAAATCAATTACTACGGGAACAGGGAAGTTTTTACAGCAATGGGCAGATGATGATACAAGTTATGTTCTTGACCCTGTACCACACGATCGCCAATATTTTAAATTACATTTGCAAGCAATAAATAATTATTGGTCAACTGTAACAAATAATAAATACACAATTGACACCTCTGATTTACAAGTATTGCCATTAAGTGAAAATACATATACTTTAAATAATAAAATGCAATATTATAATCCTGCTTCTGATGAAGACAGTGTAGATATTAAATTGGCTGAGTTTGTTTACGATGTTATAAAACTTGTTTCAAACGAAGGCGATTATCCAACAGATCAATCTGAAATTGTTATTTATCATGCCGGTGTTGGGCAGGATTTTGATTTTTCCGGAATGTTTGATCCTTCACCCTATGATATTCCATCTTTCTATTTTGATCTAAATTATTTGTCAGAAAATCTTCCTGCTAATAAATATTCTGAGTTGGTTAATTTAGGTTTGGAGAGTGGAATTGTAGTTCCTGAAATGCAAAATCAACTTGGTATTAATATTGGATTAAATGGAACGGAAATTTTATTGTCTGGATATTTATTAGGATTACCGGCTTTATACAATACTGCAACTGGACAATCAAAAACCGGCGTTTTCGGATTGATGGATCAAGGTTCTAATAATGCAAATGGATTGACCCCCATAAAACCATCTGCTTTTGAAAGAATGTTACTTGGAATTCAGGAACCGATCATTTTGAATGAAAGTGATAATTATAATTTGCTTGAAGATCAAATTTACAAAATTCCAGTAAATAGCACCGAATCATTTTTGATTGAATATAGAAAAAACAGTGGAATATTTTTAGATTCATTATATTCTGCAAAAGAATATGATACATATATTGAAGCTCTTGAATATGCAGATTCTCTAAATTTGATTGATTTAGATATTGCTGAAAATGGTGTATTGATCGGTGTTAATGACTATGATATCACTTTACAAACAGACGGATTACTGATTTGGCATTTAAATGATCCTTTTTATGAATTCAATGAAATGTCGGACAACCCAAATGGCGGAGAAATTCCAATGTTAAGATTGGAAGAGGCGGATGGCGGTTATGATATTGGTAAAAATTATTCCACCCTAAGTAGCGCTGTAAATCAAGGTTGGAAATGGGATATTTGGTTTGACAGTAACGAGGGATATTTTGATAATAATTCCAATAGTTCTTTAAAATTTTCAGGTAACACTAATCCTAATACCCGCACTTTTACAAATATATTGACCGGTATTTCGATTACAAATTTTAATTTTTCCGAAGACACTGTTTCAATAACATTAAATTTTAGTCAAAGTGATAAAAGTTGTGAACCGAATGTTTTTTATAAAGGAATTAGTAGAATTACTCCGTTTGATGAAGATTGTTTGTTTGGCGTAAAAGACAGTTCGATTATTGTGAAAAGTGATGATCAAATTTATACAATATTCAAAAAAACCAAAATTCTCAATCCAAATAAAATTTATCTTTATCCATTAGAAACAGGATTTATAGAAGTTGAAAATAATAATATTCAATCATCAATAAATTTATATAATTATTCTGATTCATCTTTGTCATTAACTAAAAGTCAAAATTTAAATTTTACAGTTAATTTAAAAAATATTTCAATAACTGATAGCGTGATTTTTCTACCTCCATTAGATAGCACTAAATATTTGGCTATATATGATTATCATCTGAATTTATTGGATCTCTGGGGAGAACACTCTGCATTAAATTTTTCCTTACCGATAGATAAATATTTATCCGTGACGATTTTTGATAAAAATTATTTTACCGCCGGGAATACAATAAATTCTTTTAATGGAGATTATTCGCATAGTTTTAATTTTAATATTTCAGCAATTACAAATTTAAATGACACTTTGATAATTGCAGATGAATCAGGTGGGTTTTATTATTTTGAACCAAATACAGAATTTTTGTCGGAAAAATACGCATCTGCAGTTAAGATCGATAAAATAATTCCGGTTCATCTTAATGATGATGGAATATGTGAATTGGTCATGATCGGAACTTACAATGATAGGAACATTTTATCAATTTTGAGTCATTATGGATATTTTCAAAATAATTTTCCAATAGTAAAAAATTATAAAGAAATTAGTGTTGTAAAAAAGAATGAACAATTTTTTATTTTGGCAATGAGCGAAGTGGGAGAATTAGATGAATATTCAACAAACGGAACAAAAATTTCAAGCCGAACTGCACCACCAAATGCAAATTCATTATTTGTTGATAAATTTAATGGTGAAAATATAATTGTTTCAGATGGAACAATTTGGACTACTGAATATGATAGTGTTTATTGGGGATATAATGGGAAAAATTTAGAGAATGAAAATAGGATTTTTTATACACAAAGTGCAACATTTACAACCGGTGATGAATTAATTCGTGATGGATTAATTTACAATTATCCAAATCCTATCGAAAATGGAAGAACAAAATTTCGTTATTTTGCAATTAATGCCAAAGAAGTCGATATTAATATTTATGAATTAACAGGGAAATTTGTTCAAAGATTGTCGCAAACACCGAAACAAAATCAAGTGAATGAAGTTATATGGAATGTTGGTAATTTAGAATCAGGTGTTTATATTGCTAAAATAAAAATAACCGGAAATGGAACTATAGAAGAATATTTTATTAAACCGGCGATTTTAAAATAAAATAATATGTTCAATAAAATAAATCATAATAATTATGTTAAAAATTTAAAAACCACTTTTCTGATTATTCTGTTTTTTATTATTTTTTGCACATTTTCGCTTTTTGGACAAAATCATCCAGAGCTGAAATGGTTTACATTTGAATCTAAGCACTTTGTTTATCATTATCATAAAGGAACTGAAAGAACTGCTCAAATGGCTTTGACGATTGCTGAAAAAGTTTATCCAAAAGTTACCGCTCTTTATGATTGGGAGCCGACAGACAAGACACATATAATAATTCAAGATACGGATGATTATACAAATGGTGGTGCATATTATTTTGATAATAAAATATTGTTGTGGGCATCGCCATTAGAATTTGATCTACGAGGAAATCATAATTGGATCAGGGATGTGTTGACTCATGAGTTCTCTCATATTGTTTCGCTTGGAGCATCGATGAAATACCCGATAAGTATTCCCGCCGCTTTTATTCAGGTTTTGGACAGGGAAAAGCCGATTCGTGATAATATTATTTTAGAATACCCCAGAGGTATTGCTGCAGTTCCAATTCCAAATGTTGTTGTTCCAATGTGGTGGGCAGAGGGTGTTGCACAATATCAATTTTCAGGATCGACAAATGATTTTTGGGATTCGCATCGTGATATGATATTGCGTGACAGAGCATTAAATGATGATTTGTTGTATTGGAATGAAATGTTTACTTTTGGGAAAAAGGGCACAGGAAATGAATCTGTTTATAATACCGGATATGCTTTTGTAAAATATTTGGCAAAAAAACACTCACCCAAAATTCATATGCAAATATCGAAAGAAGCACAAAAAAAAACAAGATTATCATTTAATAAAGCGTTTAAAAGGATACTAAGAAAAAACGGGAAAGAAGTTTATAAAGATTGGACAAAAGAAATTACAAATTCTTACAAAAAACAAACAGAAATGATAAGTGAAAATGAAGTTAAAGGTAAAGTAATATTTTCAGAAGGTCCAAGCAACTTTTTTCCATCGTATTCTCCTGACGGAAAAAGATTAGTTTTTACCTCCAGCAAAGGAAATGATTATATCGGGCAAACGAATTTATATGAATTAAAAAAAAGTAAAGTTGAAAAAATAGCCGGTAAAACTCGTGGGAATATTGCTTGGGGTTCAAATGGAAAAGATCTTTATTATGCAAAAGAACAGAAGCCGGATAAATATGGTTCTGTTTGGTTTGATCTGACAAAATACAATTTCAAAAATGAGGAAGAGGAAAGGTTAACTAAAAAGGCAAGAGTTTATTCAGTCGCAGTTGGAAAGAAGGACGAAATTTATCTCGTTACCGTTCACGATGGGTCGCATAATATTCAAAAATATAATGGTAAAAATAAAAAGCTAACGCCTTTGACGGATTTTAATAATGGTGAGCAAGTTTTTACGATCGATATTTCGTCTAATGGTGACAAAATTATTTTTGATATGGCATTAATTCATGGTAGGGATATTTATTCACTTGATATAAAAACTAAAGAAATCAAGCCAATCTTAAAAAACGAAAGTTTTGATAATAGAAGTCCAGTTATTTCATCCGATGGAAAATATATTGTTTTTTCATCAGATAGGACTGGAATATTTAATTTGCACAAAAAATATTTTAATTCTGATTCGATTGAAATTATAACTAATGTAACTGGCGGTGCATTCTATCCAGAAATTAATCCAATAAATGAAAAAATCTGTTATACATTATTTGACAATGGAACATTTAAATTAGTAAAATTGAGTGTAGTGAAGCCAATAAAATCTGAATTAACTTTTTATAATTTTTATAAGAAATATAAACTACCTAAAGAAAATTATGATCCGGGTAATTTGAAAACATATAAATCTAAACCATATGAGATGACATTTAGCAGAATGTTTTTTATGCCGTTTGTGATGTGGGATTACAATGCATTTAAATTTGGAACCGTTATGTATCAATCCGAAATTTTAAATAAATTTGATTTATTTACAAATGTTTCTATTAATCGTAGGAAAGATATTGATGCTTATCTAAATTTAGAATACAAAAAATTATTACCGACAATTTATGCAGAAGGATATTTTGTTACACTTCATATGGATTC
>LSCC01000013.1 GCA_001577215.1 Fidelibacterota bacterium TCS52 | reverse complement strand
AAAAATAAACAATTAAATTTAAAATTTGAAAAAGGAAAGGGGAAAATGCAGAATTATTGAAAATCAAAAATATATAAAATAATACAAATATTTATAATAAAAATAATTCCTTTTTATGTTGACTTTATTAAAAATTATTCAGAAATTATAAGGCTATTAGGAAATTGGAGGAAAATAAAATTAAATCACATTACATCCACCTCAAAATGTGGAAAAATCATATATCTTTAAACACCGCTAAATCGGTGTTTTTTTAATATTATTATTTTTTAAATTAAGGAGCATTTTATGCATAAAACAATAAAACAACTTATCACACTTCAATCATTAGACAATAAATTAAAAGCAATAAATGATAAATTGGGCGATTTGCCAGAAACGGTAAAAACACTTAAATATCAAATTAAAGAAAAGCAGAAAGAAAACAAGAAAAATTCAGAAACAATTATTGAAAATAAAACTTTAATTCGAAAAAATGAAGCAAAAATAGAAGATAATAATGCCCAAACGAAAAAATTTCAAGAACAATTATATTTAGTGACAACAAACAGGGAATACGATGCAATAACAGCTGAAATAGATTTTTCAAAAAAAGCAACATCGACAGCGGAAGATGAAATTCTTATGGCAGAAGAAAACAATGAAGAATTAAAAGAAAAAATCAAAACAATAGAAATCAATATTGAAAAAACAAAAGAAGAATTAAAGAATGCAAAAAAAGACCTCGAACAAACAATAAATAGTACTGAAAAAGAAAAACAAAAGCTAGAAGCAGAAAGAGAAAAAATAACAAAACTTATCCCAAAAAAATATTATAATATTTACAAAAGAATTTATAATGCCAGAAATGGTTTAGCGGTTGTACCAATCAATCGCGATGCTTGTGGAGGTTGTAATAGCCGAATAATTCCACAAAAAAGAGTTGAAATTTATAAAGGAGGCAAAATATTTGTATGTGATGTGTGTAATCGTTTCCTTTATGCAAAAAATGCTGTAAACGATGAACATAAATAACAAAAAAACCAAAGTTGACAAGATGATCGCCTTAATAAGAGGAGGAAAGTCCGAACTTCGCAGAGTAAGATGCCGGCTAATTACCGGCCGAAGTGATTCGATGGAAAGTGCCAAAGAAAATAAACCGCCAAAGTATCTTGATTGATACCGGCAAGGGTGAAAAGGCGTGGTAAGAGCACACCGGTCAGATAGCGATATCCGATGCTTGGAAAACCCCATCTGAAGCGATACAAATAGGAGAAAGATATGAATAAATATCAAGTTTTACTCGAACTTATTTTCTCCGGGTTGTTGCAAGATCTTAAAAAGTAATTTTTAGAGTAGATAAATGATCATCCTTCCGACTTGTCGGAAAACAAAATTCGGCTTATTGTCAACTTTGGATTTTAAAAAAACAAAAGGTTATGATGAAATGGCAATTAAAAGACATAAAACCTGAAACTATATTAGAACATAGTAAAATAAATAAGACATCTTATTTGTTTAGTAATATTCTTTTGTCCAGAGAAATTAATACAAAAGAAGATATTCAAAAGTATTTTGATCTTGATAATTACGAATTGTATGACCCTTTTCTATTAACTGATATAAATAAATCGGTTGAGAAAATTCATGATATTATTAAATCCGAGAAAAAATTACTTATCTATGGTGATTACGATGTAGATGGTGTAACTTCGACCTCTTTATTATATTTATTTTTTTTAAAAATTTCTCCGGAAGTTATCTATTATATTCCCGATAGAGAAAAAGAAGGATATGGATTGTCAAAAAAGGGAATTGATCATGCAAAAACTAATAACGTTTCATTGATCATAACTTGCGATTGTGGAATAACTAGCATTAATGAAATCGAATATGCCAATTCAAAAGGAATTGAAACAATAATAACCGATCATCATCAACCCGATACTATTTTACCAAAAGCTTTCTCGATTATTGACCCTAAAAGAAAAAATGATCTATATCCTAACAAGGATTTAGCAGGTGTTGGTGTGGCTTATAAATTAATATATGCCTATTGTTTGAAATATGATATTCAAATAAAAACAGCAAATGATTTTTTAGACCTCGTTGCTCTTGGTACAGCAGCGGACATCGTTCCAATGAAAGATGAAAATCGTATTTTAACATACAGGGGCTTAAAAAAAATAAATAGTGGGAATGTTAGAATTGGTTTAATTGAATTAATAAGAACATGTAATTTGCAAAAAAAAGAATTAAATGTGTCGGACATTGTTTTTAATCTTGCCCCGAGATTAAATGCCACAGGAAGATTAAGTAATGCAAAAAAAGCAATTAAATTACTAACCACAGAAGAAATTAGAATGGCAAGAGATTACTCTGATATTCTCAATAAAGAGAATCTCAAAAGAAGAACTGTTCAAGATAAAGTATATGAAAGCGCCTTATTTCAATTGCGAGAAAAATATGGTGAAAATATTCCCAAAATTATTATATTAAATAGCGACATTTGGCATCCTGGAGTAATTGGAATTGTTTCTTCAAAAATCAAAGAATCCTTTTATCGTCCAAATTTTCTCATTTCATTTCGTGATGGAGTTGGTAAAGGAAGTGGCAGAAGTATCAAAAGCTTTAATTTGTATGATGCTTTGGCAAATTCAAAAAAATATTTAGAAGGATTCGGTGGTCATTTTGTCGCTGCAGGCCTTAATATTAAAAAAGAAAATTTAGAAAATTTTGAATCGTCTATTACTAACTATACAAACAAAAATATCGATGATAATAATTTAATAAGAATTTTACCAATTGATGCTGAAATACAATTAGAGAATATTAATTCAACTTTATTAAAATTTATTGACAGAATGATGCCATTTGGACCTGGAAATATGCGTCCAATATTTTGTATGTATAAAGTGCATCCATATAGAGCAAGAATTTTAAAAAATAAACATTTAAAATTTTCTGTGAAAAATGAAAATTTATATTTAGATTGTATAGGTTGGAATATGGCTGACAAATTCGAGTTGATCATGTCACCTAAAAAAGAGATCAATATAGCTTTTGTGCCAACAATAAATGAATGGAATAATATGAAAAATATTCAATTAGTAATAAAAGATATTAAAGAATAGGAGAAAAATGGGAACAAAAATTAGTGGCTTTGGTTTTTATGTACCTGAAAATACTGTAACAAATTTTGACTTAGAAAAGAAATTTGATACATCTAACGAATGGATCATTGAACGAACCGGTATTCAAGAAAGACGATTTATTACACCAAACGAAACAAACACATCTGATTTGTCTGTTAATGCAGCTAAAAAAGCGCTTGAAATGGCAAATATAGCCCCCGAAAATTTAGATTTGATCATTTCTGCAACTTTGTCAGCCGATCATAGTATTCCTGGAATGGGAGTTATAATACAAGATAAATTGGGCTGTAAAGATATTCCCGCTATCGATATTCGTCAGCAGTGCAGCGGTTTTATTTATGGACTTGATTTGGCTGATCTATATATTAAATCTGGAAGATATAAAAAGATACTTCTTATTGGAGCAGAAATTCAATCGACTGGATTAAATTTAACTGACGAAGGTAGAGATTTGGCTGTTTTATTTGGTGATGGTGCTGGTGCTTTTATCTTGGAAAATTCTAAAGATACTTCAGATATCATTGATTCTATTTTGCATTCTGATGGAAAATATTATAAAGAATTATGGAAAGAATCTCCCAATTCCACTCATAAAGGAAGAGTTCTTGTTGAAGATATCCAAAATGGAAATATATATCCTAAAATGAATGGACGAACTGTTTTTAAACATGCAGTAACTAAAATGCCCGCTGTTATATTAGAACTATTAAAAAGAAACAATCTCACTAAAGAAGATATTACTCAAATAATTCCTCATCAAGCAAATTTCAGAATAACACAGATGGTGGCAAAACGACTTAGATTGCCAATGGATAAGGTATATTCAAATATTCACAAATACGGGAATACAACCGCCGCTACAATTCCAATTGCTTTTACGGAAGCATATAATGAAGGGAAATTTAAAAAGGGTGATTTAATTATTACAGTATCGTTTGGTTCTGGATTTACTTGGGGAGCTAATTTAATAAAATTTTAGTTTGGAGTTAAAAATGGATACTGAAACTATATTTAAAAACAACAAAAATTATATTAAAGTATTGATTATTTCTACAATAATCATTTTAATAATATTAATGATTCCTAGCGAAGAATCATTTTTATCGTCTTATAAGGTGGGAGAAATTACCAGAGCACCAATAATTGCCCCATATGATTTTGATGTCTTAAGACCACAATCTGAGATAGATAAAGAACGAAAAGAGGCCATAAAAAATGTTCCTGCTGTTTTCGATAAAAATAATGTGCGACCACCTGTTCAAGAGAAAAATATTAATCAGTTTTTTGATCTGACGATATTATTAAGAAAGATTTATAATAATTTGACTCTTAATAAGGAAAGAAAAGAACAATACAAATATTCACCTAACAAACTACAAAAAATAAATAACGAAATAGAAACAGGTAAAATAGCTTTTGAAAAAATAATTAAAAAGTTTAAGGACCAATATGTAATTGATATCATTAATTCTCCATTTAATGAATTGTTCAAACCGACAGATAACAAAACAATTAATTTGGAAACCATTAATAATGAATTGATAACTGTTGCTTCATTTTTATATAAAAGTGGAATAGTCGATATTCCAAAAGATTCAATTAGGTCAATTCAAATAGCCATTTCAGAATCTGGTGAAGAAAATATATTGCAAAAGGAAAATATATATGACAGAAATGGTTCTGTAGAAATTGCATCACAAAAAATATATTCAAAATTCAATAATTTTAGTCACAACAAAAAACAATTAATATCTCAATTGTCAAAACTGTTTATTAGCCCTAATTTAATTTATGACAAAGAAAGAACAGAAAAACGCCAAAAAGATGTTTTAGGTAGAATACCATTAGTAGATGAAAAAATCTTAAAAAATGAAAAAATAGTTGGTGCCAACACGAGAATTACCGAAGATATTTTTAGGAAATTAAAATCTCTAAACAAAGTCGAATCGGTTAAACATGTTAATTCAACGGGCATCAAACATTTTATTTCTTCAGCTGGTGATTTCTTTATTATCAGTATTATTTATTCACTATTTATTATATTTTTATTCAACTATAGAAAAAACATTCTAAAAGACAATAAACTATTTACACTAATCGTGCTTTGTCAAATAATAGTTATTTTGTTTGGATTCCTTATCACAAAAATTCCATTCATAACAATTGTTTTTTTTCCCGTGATCATTTCGGCTATGCTTGTAACAATATTTTTTGATGAAAGGGTTGCAATTTTTAGTTCTATTATAATTCTCTTGTTAATGTCGTTTGTTTTCGGTAATCATTTTAAATTTTTAATCATTCACTTATTACCAGCTATAATAGCAATAATAACTGTTAGAAATTTAAGAAATAGAGATCAAATATTCCGCCCAATTGGTTGGGTTTCTCTTGGGTATATTATTACCGTAACGAGCACATATTTTATTTCTATATACTCTTATTTTGATCTTTTTACAGAAATTGCATTTTCAATTGGAAATGTACTTTTGTCTGTCCTGATTACATATGGATTAGTAAACTTATTCGAAAAAATGTTTGATATTACCACAGATATTACATTGTTGGAATTGTCTGATCTTACCCATCCGATATTAAAAGAATTATCCTTAAAAGCCCCAGGAACATTTAACCATTCAATTACTGTGGGAATGTTAGCTGAATCTGCAGCTGAGGAGGTTGGAGCGAACAATTTGTTAACCAGAGTTGGAGCCTACTATCATGATATCGGCAAAATACCTAAAGCTGAATATTTTACAGAAAATCAAGATGATGGTAAAAACAAACTAAATCTATTGAAACCTCGAATGGCAGCAAAGGTGATCATTAATCATGTTAAAACCGGTTTGGAGATAGCACAAAAATATAAACTGCCTCAAAAAATTAAGGATTTTATTACCACTCATCATGGAACAATGACAGTAGCATATTTTTATAATAAAGCACAAAACAATGATGATTCTAAAGAAATTGATGAAAGCGATTTTAAATATAATGGACCAAAACCATTTACCAAAGAGACAGGAATAGTAATGATCGTTGAAGCCATTGAAGCGGCTGAAAGAAGTTTAAAAAATCCGACTCATTTGGATATAGAAAGCATTTGTAATAAGATAATCCAACAGAGATTAAATGAACACGAATTAGAAAACTGTCCCTTGACATTTGCAGATCTAACAAAAATTAAAAAAGCTGTTCTGCCAAAATTAAACAGTATGTATCATAAAAGAATTGCATATCCTGAGGATAAAGAAAATAAAAAAGACAAAGATGAAGAAAAGAAATCAACAAATCAACATTCTTAATGATCTAGACAACGATTTACCTTTAAAAAATAAAGCCCTAAAAAAAATAATTCTTGTAATTTTGGAATATTATAAGATCTACGTTTATAATATTAACGTAGTAACAGTTGAGGCTGAGACATTAAGAAAAATGAAAAATAAACATTTTAATAAAAATTTATATACAGATGTAATATCATTTTTATTAGAAAAAAACAGTGATTTTTTAGAAGGCGAAATTTATATTAGCCCAAAAATAATAAACGAAAATGCACATAGATATTCAAGTACTTTTAACAAGGAATTTGCACGAGTTGTGATTCATGGCATGCTACATTTATTAGGATATAAAGACAAAACCGATGAAGAAAAAAAGGAAATGAGAAATAGAGAAGATAGGTTTTTAAAAAAGTTAAATTATGATAATTGATACAAAAATTTTTGTCGAAATAATTGGTTTTCTAATTTTAATTGTTTTATCCGGATTGTTCTCAAGCAGTGAAACTGCCTTTCTAAATTCACAAAAACAGGAATTAAAAAATCTCTCGCATAATGGTCATAAAAAAGCAGAATATGTTTTACAACTAATTCAAACACCTAAATATTTATTGATCTCTATTTTAATTGGCAACACCGTTGTAAATATATCGATTTCTGTTTTATCTGCAATTATTGCCTATGATATTGCCATAAGTTTTTCATTGGGAAAAATTGGGATTGTGTTAATTCAGATTGTTGTTTTAACGTTTGTTATTCTGATCTTCGGTGAAATATTACCGAAAATAATTGCCATTCGTACATCAACAAAACATAGTATGAGAATGAGTACTTTTATCAAGACCATATATATTATATTTTGGCCATTAACCTGGATCTTTTATCATTTGACCAACACAATTAGATTAATATTTAGTGTCAAAAGTGAAAACATAATCAAGACAGAAGAAGATTTTCACAAACTTGTAGAAATTGGTGAAAATAAAGGAACAATAAGAAAAAAAGAAAAGGAAATGATAAAATCTTTGATGAAATTTTCCGATACCGTTGTAAGAGAAATAATGATACCGCGCCCCGACATTCAAGCAATAAACATTAACAAAGGGCTATCTTATATTTTAGAATTTATTAAAGAGCAATCTTATTCAAAATTTCCTGCATATAAAAACGATCTCGATAATATTACAGGATTTATTTTTACTAAAGATGTATTGCCATATATTGACAATAATAATATCAACATTTCATTAAATTCTATCATCAGACCTGTTTTTTATGTGCCTGAAAGTAAAAAAGTTTCCAAAATGCTTCGCGAATTTCAAGATAAAAAAACAAAGATAGCAATTGTCATTGACGAATTTGGCGGGACTAGTGGAATGATCACACTTGAGGATATTTTAGAAGAAATATTAGGTGAAATTCAAGATGAAAATGATAATGAAATAGATCCAATCAAATATCTAGAAAATGGAAATATTTTAGTTAATGCAAGTATAAACTTAGAAGATTTAACTAAACAATTATCAATATCCTTTCCGAAAGAAAAAGATTATGACACATTAGCGGGATTTATTATGGATAAATTAAATAAAATTCCCAACACATCAGATGAATTCGTTTATAATGATCATAAATTTATAGTGGAAAAAATGCAAAAACGAAGAATAGTAAATGTTAAAATTAAATCTACAAAACAATCATAATATTTTAAATAAAATTTAACGACAGATATATTTAATTGTATATTCATTAACAATTTCTTATATTACGATGAAAAAAAAGGAGATCCTAATGGGTGTAATGAACAGAATGAGAAATAATATGCAAGTGGTACTTTTAGTAGTTATCGCAGCATTTATAATGACGATCATATTCAGTTGGGGTATGGGCGGTTTTAAAGGTAAAAAAGGAAAAAACATCATTGGTAAAATAAATAACCAAGAAATTACCGTTAAACAATTTTATAATGCCTTAAATGAACAGAAAAAAAAGTATCGTGAGCAAAAGGGGCAAGAATTATCTTTACAAGAACAAGAACAAATAAAAGATGGAGTTTGGAAATCAATTGTAAGTGAAGTTCTTTGGCAGAATGAAATAGAAAAACGAGAATTAAACGCTAATGGCGATGAAATATATTTCTATTTGGAAAACAATCCACCGGAATTTTTACGTGGCCATGAGGCGTTTCAGACAGATGGTAAATTTGACATAAAAAAATATCTACAAGCACTTCATAATCCACAAGCTGATGAATGGGTACCGGTGGAAAATTATGCCAGATCTACAATTCCATTTATCAAATTAAACAATTTCATTACATCAACTATTTTTGTCAATGAAACTGATGCATTTGAGAAATATTCACATAAAAACACCAAATATAATATTAATTCTTTGTTAATACCAATAGATAAATTTGATAATAACTCTATCACAATTAGTGAAAAAAACATTAACAAATATTATGAAGAAAACAAAAAAGAAAAATATTTAATACCGGAAAAAAGAGTAATTCAATATAAAGTATGGACTGTTAAACCTTCAAAAGAAGACACTACTTTAGTGATGAATGATATTGAAAATATTAAATTAAGATATAGTGAAGGTGAAAAATTTAAAGATTTGGCAAGGATTTTTTCACAAGGTCCTTCTGCTAACCAGGGTGGTGATCTAGGATATATTGAGAGAGGGCAAATGGTACCGGATTTTGAAAGAGCCGCTTTTAACGCTCCATTAAACAAAATTGTTGGGCCGGTCAAAACCCGTTTTGGTTATCATTTGATTTTAGTTACCGATAAAAAAATAGAGAATGGAACAACAAAATTCAAAACATCACATATTTTATTAAAAATAACATCCGGCCCAAATACAATCGATAATATGCTAAGCAAAGCTCGTATTTTCAGCTATGATGCAAAAGATTTGGGGTTCCCAAAAGCATTAATAGAACATTCATATAATGCAGATACTACAATCGGTGGTTTCACTAAAACTTCGTTTTTCTTTAAAAAAGTAGGTTACTTCCCATATTTATCGCAATGGGCATTTAAAAATAAAATCGGTACGGCGTCTGATCCAATTCAATTAAAAGATAAAATTATTGTTGCTCAAATTTTGGAAGAAACTCCAGAAAGACATAAATCAATAGATAAAGTTAAAAAATCAATTGTTGCAGAACTTAAAAAAACAGAAAAAAAAGAATTGGCTTCAAAATTAGCAAGAAAAATTTATCAAGAAATTATTAATAATGATAGCAATTTTAATTTGATTGGTGAAAAAAATAACAATGTAAAATATTACGAAAACACCGATTTCTCTCTTGACAATCCACCTGTTCAATTTATGAATAATAATATTTTTGCTCAGGTAATAAAATCTATGGAAATTGGACAAATATCTCCACCGATCGAAATATATAACGGATATTGCATAATAAAGAAAACAAATTCTGATATCAATAAAAAGGAATTTGAAACAACAAAAGAATCTCAAATTAAACAGCTATTACGACAAAAACAATCAAAAGAGATAGAAAAATGGCAGAAGCATCTAAAAGAAGAGGCAAAAATAAATGATTATCGTTCTGATTATTTTTAATTTATAAAAAAACATATTCCGTATATAATAAAAAAAACAGTGAAAATTTATTCACTGTTTTTTTATTCTCAATTTATTTATATTTTATTATCACTTTAATTTTTTGTCAATTTCCTTTTTAACCTTATCTTTTAATATTTTCTCTCCTTCATCTTTGATCACTTTAATTTTTTCTTTTCCATGCTTAATAATATCTTCTTTCGTTGTGGGAATTTTTTGTCCCGTAACATATAGATAACCGGCATATACACCGATCAATATTATTAATGGGATTAAAAGTTTAAATAATCTTTTTACAATTGAAAAAATTATCACAATCACAAGAATAACTAAAATAATTAAAAAAACCGGATTTGATGATAATGTATTAATTATTGATTCCATAAATACTCCTATGTTATTTTTGGCTTTAAATTATAAATGAATAATTGAAATTTTTGAATAATTTACCATTTTTCTACAATACAGACAAATTCTACAATCCAAAATTTTAAAGTTTTTACTTATCCTGTCCCCTAATAAAAAATACTTCAATATTCCAACTATTCTACAACTACAATCCAATCATGCTTATCTTTAATTTTTCCATATTGAATACCGGTTATAGTGTCATATAGCTTTTGTGATTTTTCGCCGATCTTTCTGTCATTTACAATGATTGATTTGCCTTTATAAAACATTTCTCCAACCGGTGAAATAATTGCAGCAGTTCCAATTCCAAATGCTTCTTGTAATTTGCCATTTTCAGATGCTTGGGCTATTTCTTCAATTTCTATTCTTCTTTCCTCAACTTTCCAACCTAATTCGCGGGCAATTGTCAATGCACTGTAACGAGTTATTCCCGGCAAAATCGTTTTCTGTTCTAATGTCGGGGTTACCAAAACATCATCGATAACGAACATTATATTCATCGCACCAACTTCA
Organism: Fidelibacterota bacterium TCS52; assembly: GCA_001577215.1. Taxonomy (GTDB): domain Bacteria; phylum Fidelibacterota; class Fidelibacteria; order Fidelibacterales; family Fidelibacteraceae; genus TCS52. Next base: position 4,295 of record LSCC01000013.1, on the reverse strand, counting down.
TCAACATAACGATGATCTTTTCCATCTAACCACAATACTTGAGAAAATCCTTCTTCTTTTGCTACCTTAGTTGCATAGACACTTGCGGCATAATTTGCGGCTGCTTTTACCTCACCAAGCCCCCCTTCAACAACACGAGAAAATTTCGTTTCAACTTTGATCTTTATTGGATTTAATCCTTCTGCATAATAGGAAGCAACAGGTGAAGCGATTATCATAAATCTATAAGCAGAAGATGCCTTTAAACCTAACGCTTCATCCATCGCTATTAAAAAAGGTCTTAAATATAGTGATTCGCCCCACTTGTCCGGGATCAAATCTTTATCTATTTTTACTAATTCTTTTAAACCGTTCATAAAATCATCTTCATTTACCTGAGCCATTGCCATTCTCTTTGCAGATCTGTTTAAACGAGCAATATTATCTTTTGGACGGAACATGCGAATCTTTCCATCTACACCTTTGAATGCTTTCATTCCCTCAAATATACTCTGTCCATAATGTAAAGTGATATTTGCTGGACTCATTGGAAATTTTTCAAAAGGTACGATCTGCGATTCTTGCCATTTACCGTTTGTATAATCTTGTATAAACATATGATCGGAAAAATATCTACCAAAAAGCAAATTATCATAATTGATTTTTGGCTTCCCGCTTGTTTTTACTTTTGAAATTTTCATCGGCCTACCTCCTTTTTTAAAAATTATTTATTTAACTTATCATATACATTCTGAAATAATTGTTCTCTAAAATCTTTATTATTTATAATATCATCTTCATTCATATTTACTGTTAGTGTGTTAATTTTACCGGTTTTTTCTAAATTTGAAATCCACTTATCATAATGGATATTCAATAAATGTAAATATTCGAGATCAATATTTTTTTCGTAATCTCTACCTCTGGACTTAATATGATCGATCAAAGTGTCTGTTGATGCTTTCAAATAAACGATTAGATCTGGCTTCTTCAAATATGAAGTCATTTCATTAAATAATTCATTATAATTTTCCCAATCACGCTTTGGCATATTCCCAATTTCATAAATACTGCGAGCGAAAATTCGCGCATCTTCATAAATTGTTCTGTCTTGTACTATAGTATTTGTTAGATTAGAAATTTTCTTCTGAACCTGAAATCTCTTTGACAAAAAGAATATTTGTAAATGAAAACTCCATCTCCTCATTTCCTTATAAAAATCCTCTAAATACGGATTGTCAATTACAATTTCAAAATGCGGATCCCAATTATACTTCTTACATAACATTTCAGTAAATGTCGTCTTTCCAACTCCAATGTTCCCGGCTATACCAATATAATAATTTTTCATCAAGTATTACCCAATTTTGCCTTCTAAATAGTCAACATTCCCATTAATAATATAAACATTTGAAAATTCATTTACGAGTGATTTTTTACTTTTCTCCTCTGCCTCAACCTTAACCTTTAAATAATTCTCACTCAACCCAGACAAATAAGTACCATCATATTTTTCCCATAGAACCGACACATTTTTTCCCATAAATTTTTTAATGTATTCGTTTTTTAGAATTACTTCGAGGTTTCTAAGTTTTCTGCTTCGTTTTTTTTTCAGTTTTTCATCAACTTGATTTGCCATTGAAGCAGCTGGAGTTCCCTCCTTTCGGGAATATCTGAAAATATGTAAATGATTAAATCCCACTTTTTTGATAAATTCATATGTTTCATTAAATAGCTTTTCACTCTCGCCCGGAAATCCAACGATTACATCTGTGCCAAGCGATACATTCGGGATATGCTTTCTAATAAAATTGATTTTTTTAAAAAAAACTGCAGTAGAATATCGTCTTCTCATCTTTTTCAAAATTTCATCAGAACCGGCTTGCAATGATAGATGAAAATGTGGTGCAACTATTTTTGAATTTGCAATATATGTGATCAATTCATCAGATAGTGAATTTAATTCAATAGATGAAATCCTTATTCTTTTAATTCCATCAATTTTTTCAATCTCTCCGATCAAATCAATTAATTTTTTCCTTTTATAAGAATACGAGCCAATATCTATTCCGGTCAGAACAATTTCCTTAAAACCATTTTTTACCAAATCTTTCGCCTCTTTTACAGAGTCAATAAAATTTCTACTCGCCGGTAAACCTCGTGCATAGGGAACTATACAATAACTGCAAAATTTGTCACAGCCAGTTTGAACTTTTAAAACCGCTCGGGTTCTCTCGGTTGTACTTGTAAATTCTTTCTCAAAATATTCATCTTCTTTAATCGTGTTAACTGCAATTTTTAGATTATCATCTTTCTCTAATTTTTTCAAATTTTCTATTATTTGGAACTTCTCTTTATTGCCAAGTATAAGATCGATCTCTTGAATATTTTTCAATTTTTCCCAATCTATCTGCGAATAACATCCAACTGCTACCACTTTGCCTTTGGGTGAAATTCTCTTTGCCTGTCGAATAATATTGCGACTTTTTTTAGCAGCTCGATTCGTTACTGTGCAAGTATTAATAATTGTAACATCTGATGATTCGCCAAAAGGAATAATTGTAAAACCATTTTGGTCAAATTTATTTTCAATTGCACTTGTTTCAGACTGATTAAGTTTGCAACCAAGTGTATAAAATGAAACTGTCTTTTGTTTTTTTGTCATACTGATAATTTACAATATTTTTATTTTATTTAAAAAATATTTTATGAATTAATAAATCAAAATTTGTGAATTTTATTTTTATATCGTATATTTTTATATGAAATTTAAAAGAACAATAATCATATTTGTAATAATATTATTCTGCAGCACAGGAACATCACATGCAACAGATGATAATAATAAAATAATAAAGGTTATGTCTTTCAATATTTTTCACGGTGCAACAACAAATGGGAGCTTCGATTTGGATAGAATTGCTAAAGTAATAAATGATGCTGATCCCGATCTTGTTGCATTGCAGGAAGTTGACTTCAAAACAAACAGAGCAAAAAAATATGATTTGGCAACTGAGCTTGGTTACAGAACAAAAATGATCCCACTTTTTGCAAAAGCGATGAATTTTGATGACGGAGAATATGGGAATGCTATTCTCTCCAAATTTACATTTTTACATACCAGAAATATCATTCTGCCTTTTTCAAAGAGAAATGAACCAAGAACAACTGTTGAGATCACAACTATTACAAATTCCGAAGACACAATTTCATTTATTGGGACACATTTAAATCATTTGGAAATTGGAAAAGATAGAATAAACCAAGCCATTCAAATTAACAAAATATTTTTATCAAATAAATACCCAACAATTTTAGCAGGTGATATGAACGATACACCAAAAAGTGAAACAATCAATATCCTTGAAAATTTTTGGACTTCATCTTATAATAAAGAAAATCCCCAACCGACATTTCCATCTAACAAACCGGAAAAGAAAATCGATTATATTATGTTTTTGCCCAAAAAGAGATGGAAAGTTATAGAAACAATAGTTGTTCAAGATTCAATTGCATCCGACCATTGCGCTTATTTGGTAACACTTGAACTTTTGAACAGAGAATAAAAATTAATGAAAAATGTACCTTAACGCCGCCTATATTTAATGTCTAATTTTGTTGTTCATTTGATAACTAATTTTTACAGTTTTATAAGTAAGCACCCAACATAACCAAACCGGTTTCACCTCTCAAACATTTAAACATTAAAGTTTTGTTATCAAAAATATAATTGTTAAATTTGTGTAGAAAAAATGGAATATTATGCGACTATTAATTTTAGGAACAGCATCACAATTACCCGGGAAGAAACGAAACCATAACGGCTATTATTTGAGATGGCTGAATGAGGGATTTTTATTCGATCCTGGCGAGGGTACCCAGAGACAATTTTCATTTGCCAAAGTTTCACCGGCAAAAATTTCTCGAATATTCATTTCACATTTTCATGGTGATCACTGCTTGGGTTTGCCAGGAATTATTCATCGGCTAAATCTAATTCAAGTTTCCAATCCTATACATTTATACTATCCGGCTTCAGGTGAAAAAAATATTCATAACTTACTAAATGGTCCACAATCACATTTGAGAATTAATCTTGAATTTCATCCGATAGAAGAAAACGGGATTGTTTATGAAACAAATGAATATAAAGTGGAAGCTTTTGCTTTGAACCACAGTGTAGAAACTTTTGGTTATCGGATCAGTGAATTTCCCAGAATGAATTTTGACAAAAAGAAACTAAAAAGCTTAAAATTAAACGGACCGATCTTAGGTGAATTGGAAAAAAAAGGTGTTGTTGATTGGGAAGGAAAAAA
>LSCC01000012.1 GCA_001577215.1 Fidelibacterota bacterium TCS52 | reverse complement strand
TAATTATCATCATTATTTTTGATTATATTAAGAAAAAATAGGAGATATGGCAATGAAATACTTAAAAAAAATACAAAAAGATTTAATAGTTGCTATGAAATCCAAAAATAAAATTAAACTACAAACATTAAGAAGTATGCTTTCTAAGCTGAAATTAAAAAAAATTGAGCTAAGTGAAGATTTGGATGAAAAGCAGGAAATAGATGTAATTAATAAAGAATTAAAGACACGAAAAGAATCTTATGCTACTTATTTTGAAGCAGGTCGTAAAGATCTGGCTAAACAGGAAAAAGAAGAAATTGATATTATCAAAACATATTTACCAAAAGCATTGGATGAATCTAAAATTATAAAAATTGTAAAAAAAATAATAAAAGAAACCGGTGCTAAAACGATGAAAGATATGGGTAAAGTAATGAAGCCCATTATGAAAGAAGTAGCCGGTAAGGCAGATGGCAAAATTATACAATCAATAGTTAAAAAGGAATTGGGAGGCTAAATATGTATTGGATGGATATTATTGTATTGATTATTTTGATATGGTTCGTTTATAAAGATTATTCTTCCGGTTTGATCGTTAGTTTATTTCGTTTTTTAGGATTAATATTAGGAATAATATTATCAGCAAAGTACGGATATTTTATTGTCGAATTTTTAAGTAACAAATTATCAGTTCCGGGTCAAATCAGTCGCATTCTCGGATATGTAATTGTTTTTTTAATAGTCGTGATCATTATTCAAATTATCGGGAATTTAATTAAATCAACTTTAAATGTGATACTTTTAGGTTGGTTGGATAAATTTGGGGGAGCGATCTTAGGTTTTGCCAAAGCATCAATTTTAATTAGTTTGCTCTTTTGGGGTATGATAATGTTACCGGCAAATAGATTGACACAAACAATAAAATATGAAGCCAAGTCATATATCATCTTTGAAAATGTTGCTCCTACAATATATAATATTATCGTTCAACCATTTATTAAAAAGGCAAATATAGACCAACATTTTGATAATGTCTCTGACAAATTTAATAAATTTAAGAGTGACAAGAAATTTACTTCAAAGGATTTAGGTAAAATACTTGATAATATCGATGATTTAACTTTCCAAGATATTCAATATATCAAATCTATTTATGAAAACTTGTCTCCTGAAGAAAAAAAGAAAATTAATGAATTATTGAAGCAAGGCGGTTCAAAAATGAAAGACGCAATTAAACTACTGAAAAATTATTAAGAATATGAAAATAAATAAAAAACTCATTCATATCACTTTGGGAATTGTAATTTCCGGAGTAGCTCTTTACTACACATTTTCGGGAATTAACTGGAAAGTATTTCTATCCCAATTAAAACAAATAAATTTGTTTTGGTACGCTTCCGGTTGCATTATGGCAATAATAGCAATTTTTCTGAGAGCAGTAAGATGGAAATTATTACTCAAACCAATGAGATCTTTTAAAGTTATTCCCCTTTTTAAAGGAACTATAGTTGGATTTTTTGGGAATTATGTTTTGCCTATAAGAATGGGAGAAATATTGCGTGCTTACATTACCGGCAAATTCACTAATTATAGCGGAACAAAATTATTTCCAACTATCATAGCAGAACGATTTATTGATATGATAGCATTTTTTGTATTCATTTTAATTGCTTCAATTTTCGTTCCATTTGGTGATCAATTAAAATTTCTGAAGAGTATTATACCGATATTCATTGGTGCTCTGTTCCTGGTCTCTATAATTTATTATAAATATAAAGAAAAGATACAGGAACATTTTGATTCAAAAGATAATATTTTTCATAACTTTCTGTCTAAATTGAATGTCGGTTTCAGTTCTCTATTTGAGGTAAAAAGACCTTTAATAATTTTTATTTTAAGTTTATTAATTTGGTTATTTTATGGTTCATTATTCTATTTTGGTCTCATGGCTTTCTCTATTGAATCGGCAATAAATATTGCTCTATTTTTATTGGTTACAACTACTTTTGCAATAAGTATCCCGGCTGCACCCGGAAATATTGGAACCTATCATTCTGCTGTAATTATTACATTAAGCATGTTCGGGATAGAAAAATCGGTTTCATCACCTATTTCCGTAATGCTACATTTAATAGGATTGGTCCCCGTATTGACATTAGGACTCATTTTTTATTTAGAATCGCATACAAAATTTAAAGAAATTAATAAGCAAAAAATAGATCAAGATTAAAATTAAATACAGTTTTTCATCAAAACAGAAAAACGATTGATAGAGTTTTCTATTTTAATAATTAGTCAATGCTTAAAAAGACGAATATTACATTTCGATACACCCTGAAGGGTGTTTTGGGTAGTGTAACCATTGTCCCAATCGTAAACGATTGGGTTAACAATATGTCAATCATATCACTCATCACTCTCAATGTTAACCTCATCGTTTTCGATGTGTATATTTTACCTTTTTATTGCAAGATTTTTTCATAATATAATACTTTTCTTGCAATTTTTCAACTATTGTTTCTATTATATTTCTTTTATTATCAATTTATTATGTAGTTTTTAAGTAGCGACTAATTAATATCGAAAATGTAATAATCAATTCGAAAATAGCAAATTATTTATTTTCACAATTAATTCGTTCAGAAACATCGGTTTCACTAAATTATGGAGAAGCTCAAAGTGCCGAATCAAAAAAAGATTTCATCTATAAAATGAGATAATAAAAAACCCCTGCAAGAACAGGGATTTTTTACTTTTAACATATTGAATTCTTTTTCTATGTCATTATTCCTGATTTGCTTTTGCTTTAAAAACAACTGAAGTTATCAGCTCAATTAGTAATCCGTAAATTCCACCCATTACAATTGTACTTACAAAAATAGCGTTATTGCTAAAATCCGGATTTTCGGGTGCCATAAGTCCACCAAATGCAAGTGCTAAACTAAAAATAATTCCTAAGAAAAATCCATGTAATGTCCAATGCATTTTTTTACAAGCACTGATACCAATCGCGAAACCGATCAATGTACGACTTAAAATAATTTGTACACCGAGTGGCCAAGCTAAATCGCCACCACTTGAAGCCATCCCAAAACAGACAAGACCAAATAAAACACCTGACAATGTTGCGATTAATAGACGTTTCCCATTCATTTCTTCCCTCCTTTTTTTAATTAACTGTTTAATTTTATTAAAATTTTATTAAAATTACAAATACTCTTTTCTTTTTAACAATATTATTATTTTAAGTTTGCAAACTGAAAATTCTTTAAAATTCCCTTTTTATTTTAAAAATTATTATTTATTTTATTAGAATAATAAAATGATGGGAAACGAGAATAATATTTATTACACACCATATTAGATTAAAATTTATGAGACAAGTTAAATAACAATTATTCAATAAAAAATAAAAGAGTATATGGCTGAAATTATAAAAAAAACAAAATCACTAATAACTAAACATGGTAAAGAAAGAAGTGCCTTAATTCCTCTACTTCAAAATGTTCAAACTGAATATGGATATGTTCCAAAAGAATCTATTGATCTGATTGCTGAAGAATTGTCAATATTTCCGGTGGAAGTTTATGGCGTTTTAACTTTTTACAGTCAATTTCATTTAAATCCTCCCGGAAAACACACAATCAGAGTTTGTCAAGGAACAGCATGTCATGTTATGGGTGGAAAAGTAATATTGGATAATCTTTCCGACAAACTAGGAATTGAAGATGGAGAAACAACTGAAGACGAATTATTTTCACTTGAGCGAGTTGCTTGTCTCGGTACTTGCGGAATTGCTCCCGTGGTTGCAATAGATGAAAAATTTTATGGGAATGTAAAATTGAATGAAATTGATGATATATTAAATAAATATCGTGAAACTAATGAAAAATAAAATATTAATATGTGTAGGAACGAGTGGCTTATCTGCTGGCGCAAATGAAGTAGCAGATAATTTTCTATCGGAACTGAAAAAACATAAACTTTCTGACAAATATAAAATTATTAAAACAGGTGATAAGGGATTGTTTGTTGATGTAATTGTAGAGATCATAGATTCAAAAGAGACAACTTATATAAATGTTAAACCGGATGATGTTTCTAAAATCTTTAATTCTCACATTGTAAAAAATGAATTATATAAAAAACGACTCGCTAATGAAAATTATAAAAAATTTTTCAAAGATCAGAAAAGAATAGTTTTAAAAAATTGTGGAGAAATAGATCCGGAAAAAATTGATTCTTACTTAGAGCGAGATGGGTATAAAGCACTCCAAAAAACATTTAAAATGTCGAGAGCAAAAGTTTTAAATGAAGTTACCGATTCTGGATTGAAAGGCAGAGGCGGAGGAGGATTTTCGACAGGAGTAAAATGGGGATTTGGGAAAAAAGCAAATAGTGACACGAAATATATTATCTGTAATGCAGATGAGGGCGATCCAGGTGCTTTTATGGACAGAAGTATTCTCGAAAGTGATCCGCACGCTGTATTGGAAGGAATGATAATTGCAGGCTACACGATCGGCGCAAATAATGGATATATTTATTGTCGTGCTGAATACCCATTGGCGATTAAACGACTAAATATTGCAATTGACCAAGCTAAAGAAAGGGGATTTTTAGGAAATAATATTCTCGGAACTGATTTTTCATTTAATTTAAAGATAAAGGCCGGAGCCGGTGCATTTGTCTGTGGTGAAGAAACAGCTCTCATCGCATCAATTGAAGGTCGCCGAGGTCGTCCAAAATCAAGACCTCCATTCCCTGCTAACCAAGGACTTTGGGAATACCCGACAATTATTAACAATGTAGAAACACTTGCAAATATCAGACACATCATTATTAATGGCTCAAAATGGTTTGCTTCAAAAGGAACCGAAAACAGTTCAGGAACAAAAGTATTCGCATTAGCCGGAAAGATAAAAAACACAGGACTTGTTGAAGTCCCAATGGGGACAACGATCAAAGAATTAGTTTTCGGGCCAGGTGGAGGATTAAGCAATAAAAGAAAAAAATTCAAAGCTGTTCAATTAGGTGGACCTTCAGGAGGTTGTTTACCTGAAAGCTTAATTGACACGCCAATCGATTTTGAATCAATTAATAAGACAGGTGCAATTATGGGATCCGGTGGAATGATTGTAATGGATGAAAGTACTTGCATGGTGGATATGGCAAAATACTTTTTGAAATTTACAGTTGCAGAATCATGCGGAAAATGCGTTCCTTGTAGAGTTGGCTTGAAACGAATGCTCGAGACATTAGAAACTATCACAGATGGAAAGGGAGAACAAGAGCATATTGAATTCTTAAAAGAAATGTCTCCAACAATAAATGAAACTTCACTTTGCGGATTAGGTCAAACGGCGCCGAATCCTGTATTAACAACTTTAAAATATTTTCCTGAAGAATATGAAGAACATATAACCGATAAAAAATGTCGATCAAAAGTATGTGAATCGCTTCTTGAATTTGAAGTAATTCCGGAAAAATGCACAAAATGCGGATTATGTTTCAAAGCTTGTCCCACAGATGCATTGGAATGGAAAAAAGGTGAAGTCGCTTACATAAACAAAGATAAATGTATAAAATGTAAAGCTTGTTTTGAAGCTTGCAACTTTGATGCTATCATATAATTTTAAGGCAAAATAATGATAAATTTAACTATTGATAATAAAAAAATATCAGCAAAAGAAAATAAAACAATTCTTGAGGTCGCACTTGAAAATGATATTTATATTCCAAACCTGTGCTTTCATCCCGATTTAAAACCTGAAAGCGCATGCCGTTTATGTACAGTTGAAATTGAAGGAAGACGAGGAATATCCACCGCTTGTGATACGCAAATACATGAAGGAATGGTCGTTAAAACCAAAACAGATAAATTGCAAAATCATCGTAAAAATCTAATTTGGTTAACTTTAAGCGAACTACCAAAAGATGTTCCACTAAACTCACAATTAAAAAAAGTAGTTGAATATATTGGAACAAAAGAGCTATTATCAAATTATGCTCCAAAAGAAAAAAATCTACCAATTTTATCTGACGAACCGCTATTTGTCCGAGATATGAATAAATGCATTCTATGTGGTCGTTGTGTAAGTATTTGTCAAGAAGCAAGAGAAACAGGTGTAATTGGTTTTGCAAATAGAGGAATTGATTCAATAATTACAACAGCTGAAGATAAACCGCTTGCAGAATCCGGCTGTAAATTTTGTCTCGCTTGTGTTGAAGTTTGTCCTTCAGGTGCATTAACAGATGTACCTTCGAGACAATTTGATGAAAGCAATAAAATAGAAAGAGAAAAAAAAATAGTGCCTTGTAAAGGATCTTGTCCTGCAGGAACTAATGCAGCACATTATATCAGATTAATTTCAGAAGAAAAATATCAAGATGCTTATGAAGTAAATAAAGAAATCTCACCATTAGTTGCGGTTCTTGGACGAGTATGTTTTCATCCTTGTGAAACTGACTGTAAGAGGAATGATGTAACGGATCCGATTTCAATAAGAGCCTTAAAAAGATTTGTTGCAGAAAAAGACAATGGCAGATGGAAAGATAAATTAAAAATAGCACCAAATACTAATAAAAAAGTTGCTATAATCGGCTCGGGGCCAGCAGGATTAACCGCAGGTTGGTTTTTAAGAACCAAAGGACACTCTGTAACTATTTTTGAAGCAGATGAAAAACCCGGTGGAATGATGAGAACAGCAATTCCAAAATACAGATTGCCGAGAGAAATTTTAGATAGTGAAATTAAAGAAATTGAAAACATTGGTGTAAAAATTGAATTAAACAAAAGGATAATTTACCCTGACAAACTATTGGAAAATTTTGATGCTGTCTATATTGCTATTGGGACTTCGGATACAATGACAATGAGAGTTCCCGGTAATGATAATCCAAAAGTTATTGACGGGCTTTCACTTTTACGCTCGATCAATAACGATGAAAAAATAGATGTTGGAAAAAAAATCGGAGTAGTCGGAGGTGGAAATGTTGCGATGGATGTTGCTCGTTGCTTATTACGAGAGGGAATTGATACAACTGTAATATACCGTCGTTCTCGTGAGCAGATGCCGGCAACGTATGAAGAAATTGAAGAAGCAATGAATGAAGGTGTAAATTTTAAATTTCTAAATAATCCAATAGAAATTAATGATAGTAATAAAAAAGATAAATTAGATGTAAAATGTATAAAAATGAAATTAGGTGAACCGGATTCAAGTGGTAGAAAAAGACCAATCCCAATTGAAGGAAGTGAATACGATTGGGAATTAGACAAGCTTGTTATGGCTATCGGACAAAAATCAGATGTTCCCGATGAATATGGATTAGAGAAGGACAAATGGAACAATATCAAAACCAATGATGATCTTTCAACTAAGAAAAAAGGAGTTTTCGCAGGTGGTGATGTTGTCAGCGGACCTGCATCGGTAATTGAAGCAATAAATTTTGGCAGAATTGGCGCTTCATCAATCGATAAATATCTTGGTGGAAACGGAAACATTGATCAAAATTTTGTTGAAAAAGATGAACCAAATACTTGCCTCGGTAGAGATATAAAATTTGCAGGCAAAAAGAGAAAACCGGTAAAAACAATACCATTAAAAGATAGAGAACATAATTATAAAGAAGTGGAATTAAACTTTGATGAATCAGTAGCCAAAGGTGAAGCAGACAGATGTTTAACCTGCCAATTGAGGTTAAAAATTTCAAAAGCACCATTTCCACCGAAGAAAAAAGAAAAATAATATAATGTATGACAATAAAACAAGGAGAATTTATGGCAAAAGCAAAAGGCCATGTTGTAATCAGAGGAAATGAATGCAAGGGATGTGAACTTTGTGTACATGCTTGTCCGACTAATGTGTTATCACTATCAAAATCATTAAACCAAATGGGATATCATCCTGCGGTTTATAAAGGTGAAGGATGTATTGGTTGTGGATTTTGTTTTTATACCTGTCCGGAATTAGGAACAATAACGGTTTTTAAAAAATGGGACGATGTAAAAGAGATAGCGAATTGCCCTGTTTGTAAAAGTGAACAAAAGGTCTTCCAGTCACCGAAACATCCGAAAGTAGATATCTGTACAAAATGTTTAAATGAAATAAAGTGAGGTTATTATGTCAAAAATGTTGATAAAAGGAAACGAAGCTATTATCAGAGGCGCAACACTTGCCGGTTGTAAAAATTTTTTTGGTTATCCAATAACCCCAGCAAGCGAAATTGCAGAAACAGCTTCATATTATTTTCCACTCGTTGGTGGCAATTTTTTACAAGCAGAAAGTGAAGTTGCAGCAATTAATATGGTTTACGGAGCAGCTAGTAGTGGAGTTAGATGTATGACAGCAAGCTCAAGTCCGGGAATAAGTTTGAAAATGGAAGGAATATCATATATCGCAGGGGCTGAATTACCATGTGTTATAATAGATGTTATGCGAGGTGGGCCTGGATTGGGAAATATTGCACCCGAACAAAGTGATTACAATCAGATTGTAAAAGGTGGCGGACATGGAAATTATAAACTGATCGTTTTAGCACCAAACAGTGCTCAAGAAATGAATGATTTCACTATGAAAGCATTTGAATTAGCCGACAAATATCGAAACCCGGCCGTAATTTTAGCTGATGGATTTACGGGGCAAATGATGGAACCTGTAGAGTTCCCGGAACCTGTAGAAAAATTTCCCGAAAAACCATGGGCGATAAAAGCTACAAAAGAGACAAAAGATAATTTGATCTGTTCAATTGATCTTGACCCGGACGATTTGGAAAAACATAATATTCATTTGCAAGAAAAGTATGCTGAAATTGAAAAAAATGAAGTTATGTGTGAAGAATATAAAACCGATGATGCCGATGTAATACTCGTTGGTTTTGGAATAGTTAGTCGAATAATTCAAACGGCAATTGATGAATTAAGAAATGATGGAATAAAAGTAGGTATGGTTCGTCCTATTACACTATTTCCTTTTCCAAAAAAGATAATTGACAAATATGCTAGTAAGGGAAATGTTAAAAATATAAATGTAGTAGAAATGAATAATGGACAGATGGTTGATGATGTAAAATTAGTTGTAAATGGAAGAAAACCTGTCTCTCTGTTAACTAGAATAGGAGGTAATATTCCTACAGTAAAAGAGATCATTAATCATATAAAAAAGCGAGGTTAAATATGAAAAATAATCAATCAACGATATTACAAAAATCACCGATATTTTATGATACATTCGAACGAAAAGCCGGAGCTCAGTTAAAAGTAACACATTATTGCCCAGGTTGTGGACATGGGATTTTACATAAATTAATTGCAGAAGCATTAGTTGATTTTAATGTTGATGATAAAGCTGTATTCTTAAGTCCTGTAGGATGCTCGGTATTTGCTTATTACTATTTTCAAAATGGAAATATCCAATCGGCACACGGAAGAGATCCTGCTGTTGGAACAGGATATAAAAGAGCAAATCCAAACTCAATAGTTGTTTCATATCAAGGCGATGGCGATCTTGCTTCAATAGGTGGAAATAATATTCTACAAGCTGCAAACAGAGGTGAAAATATTACTGTATTTTTTGTCAATAACGCTACTTATGGAATGACCGGCGGGCAAATGGCTCCGACTACATTGATCGGACAAAAAAGTACAACTACCCCCCGAGGAAGAACTGTCGCAAATGAAGGTTATCCTTTGAAAATGAGTGAACTTCTCTCGACATTAGAAGCACCGGTATATGTAGAAAGAGTAATGTTAACAGATCCAAAAAATATTACAAAGACAAGGAAAGCAGTTAGAAAAGCATTAAAAAATCAGATAGATAATAAGGGATTTTCTTTTGTTGAAGTATTATCTGCTTGTCCAACCGGTTGGAAAAAATCTTCACAAGATTCTAAAAAATGGATTACAGATGTAATGGAGAAATATTTCCCTATTGGTGTTAAAAAAGATGTCAGCGAAGAAAGAGAGCCGACAATTGTAAAAAGAAAAACACCGAAATACAGTGATTTTCATAAATTGCTCGATATTCAAAGTTTAAATAGTTTACCTGATGTCCCTGAAATTCCCAAAACACAAAATATTAGCGAGGAAATAAAAATTGCCGGATTTGGTGGACAAGGTGTTTTGAGTTTAGGATATGTATTAGCAAACATAGGCATGGGACATGATTACGCGGTAAGTTGGTTGCCAAGTTACGGGCCGGAAATGAGAGGCGGAACAGCAAATTGTAGTGTAAAAGTTTCATCTGATCGTATCGGTGCACCGGTTGTAGATAATCCAACAACCTTAATTGCATTTAACAAACCATCACTACAAAAATTTGAAGCAGATGTTGTTAAAGGTGGAAATATAATTTATGATAGTGGACTGATAGATTCTCCTCCAGAAAGAGATGATGTAAATGGTCTCCCCATAAAAGCAACAGAGATTGCCGATAAACTTGGTTCAACAAAAGCTGCAAATATGGTTGCATTTGGTGTATATGTCGGTTTAACCGGATATCTCAGTAAGGAATACATTCAGTGGGGAATTAAACACATAATTAAAAAAGAAAAATTTCACAAACTCAATTTAGAAGCATTTAACAAAGGATTTGAATTCGGTAAAAAACATAAATAATGAATAATACATAAAACTTTCGAAGTTAAAATAACAAATCTAAATTTCGGAAGTTTAAATTAAATTATTCGGAGGTGTAATGAAAATAAATAAAATTTTACTTACAACCGATTTTTCCGATTATTCACTCTATCCATTAAATTACGCTATCGATCTGACAAAAAAATATTCCGCGAGTTTAACTTTAATTCATGTAATTGAACCGATCATTGCTCCCGTTGATTATTCTTGGGAAAGTTACGGAGTCGGATATAACATTAATGATATAGAAAAAAAAGCTACCAAATTTGCTAAACAGGAATTCAAAACTATTTTAAAAGAGAAAATTCCTTCAGAATTAAAAGTAAATTATGAAATTTGTTATGGTAAACCATTCAACGAAATTATCGACTTCGCAAAAAAGGGAAAATTCGATCTAATAGTATTGTCAACACATGGAACTTCAGGATTATCGGAAATTATCTTTGGTACTACAGCTTCAAAAGTTGTAAAGAAATCACCTGTTCCGGTTTTGACAGTCAGACATCCAGATCACTCTTTTAAAATGCCGTAGGGAAGATTTAGGCTAAGGTTGAGGTTGAGATGAAATTTCATGATCTATAGAGAAAATAAGATTAAAATTAAAAAATTGGGATAAAAATGATTGAAAGAATTGTTTTAATTAATATTAAAAACGATGTATCATTGGATAATGTTTTTCAAGAAACAAAGAAGGTAATTCCAATCCTACCGGGTGTTATATCATTTAAAATGGGTAAAGTATTAAATAATGAAAATTATAATTTTTATTTATCAATGACTTTTGATAGTTTGAAAGATATAGAAAAGTTTTCTCCACATCCGAAACATAGAGATTATGTAGATAATTTTCTTAAACCGAAAATGATGGATATTGTCGCTTATAATGTTGAGGTGGAATGAAAATTGTTTTATATTAAGATAAATAAAAAAAAGAGATAAAATGACTATTATAAAGCGAGTTCTTTTGATAAGCCTAATGATGTTGTTCAAGGACCAAAAACATTAGAAACATCTGATGGTAGAAAAGTCAATAAAATTGAAAAAGGAAAAGTTTCTTATTAGAAGAATAAATGTCGAATAGCATAATTAAAAGGAGAAATAAATATGAATAAAATATTTATTATTATTATTATTTTTGTTAGTATTATTAGTGCAGATAATATATATTTAAAAAATGGAACTGTCTATGAAAACTGTAAATTAGTAGAAGAAAATAAAAAGTTTGTAAAAGTAAATTTATTTAAAAATAACATAAAACACATTTATATTCCCAAAATTATTATTCGAAAAATCAAACATAAAAAATCCTATACATCGAAAAAATCAACTATTTATTCATCCTATGTATCTTCACTATTTAATTTATTTCCAACTTTAAATTTTAAAAGCGAAATAAAAACACTCGAAAAAGAATTAAAAGGAGATTGGTATGATACGTTTAATTGGCAAGAACATATAGAAGTACTTGAAATAGAAGAAGCAGTTCGTATATTAAAAGAAAAAAATGCTTATTTGGAGAAATAATTATATTGAAATTGTTTATATCGGTTTGATATTTTAGAAACATAGTGATTGAAATAAAAATTAATTTTGATGTTAAACAAATGAAAAAAACAGGAAAAAAGAAATAGATAAAGTCTAAAATCCAGTAGATGATTTTTTAAATAGGAGGAATTAATGATAAAAAAAAGTATAAACAATGGTGTTTATACTGCCAATTTGGTGGTATAAGAACAATAGGTTAGACACAATCGTTGTCTGCAAGCTTGCCAAAGGAAAAAGTATTTTATACAAAATAAGTTGATATTTTAGATTTTCACCCATATAACTGTATATTTGCAATTGAATAATAATTTTGAATCGTTTTATCTATTGCTAAATAAGGAGAGAAATGAATGATGAAAACAAAATAGTAAATGTTGGAAATATTAAAAATATGATATTTTCTTTTCGTGGTTTACAAGTAATGATTGATAGAGATTTAGCTGAACTTTATAGTGTAGGAACAAAGGTGCTTAATCAAGCTGTAAAAAGAAATGTTGAAAGATTTCCTGATGATTTTCGATTTCAATTATCTGATAATGAGAAATTTGAACTGGTCACAAATTGTGACCGGTTTGTAAAATTAAAACATTCGTCTGTAAATCCTTATGTTTTTACTGAACAAGGAGTTGCTATGTTATCAGCTGTTTTGAGAAGTGAAAAAGCAATAAAAGTAAGCATTCAAATCATAAAAGCATTTGTCGAGATGAAAAAATTCATTTCTAATAATGTCGCAGTGTTTCAAAGACTTGAGAATGTTGAAATAAAGCAGATTATAACTGATAAAAAGATAAATGAAATATTTAAAGCTCTTGATAACAGTAGTTTAAAACCCAAACAAGGAATATTTTACAACGGACAAATATTTGAAGCTTATAAATTTGTAGTTGAATTAATTAAAGGCGCTAAAAAATCAATTGTTTTAATTGATAATTATATAGATGAAAACGTATTGACACTATTTAGTAAAAATCAAAGGACAAATACAAAAATCTATACTAAAAATATTAACAAACAACTGAAATTGGATTTAGGCAAATACAATGCTCAATACAAGCCGATAGAAATAAAGAAATTTAATCAAGCACACGACAGATTTTTGATTATAGACAACAAGGAAATTTATCATTTTGGAGCGAGCTTAAAAGATTTAGGAAAGAAATGGTTTGCATTCTCAAAATTTGATATAAGTGCAATTGAAATATTGGGGAAGTTGGAATAAATATTGCCAGCAGACAACATCGTGTATAAAATCATAACTCTCTGCCGCAGGCGTAACACAGAGAGCTACGCTTCATACACTTGACGCTATCGGCAATTTAAAGGAAAAGATATGTAGGTGAACTCAATGGTTAATTATATTTTTATATTTAGATTGTGCGTAGGCAGTGTGCATAATTGAATTGGACTTATATTCAACATACCATACATTTTTTTTCAAATTGAAAAAATGAATAATATTATTAAAATTCTAACAATGAAACCAAAAAGTCAATCACTAACAATATTAAAAAAACCAATTATTGTTATTTTGCTGCTTTTTATTTCACTCTTTGCAGAAGAATACAAATTGATGTTTTGGAATGTAGAAAATCTTTTTGATACAATTGACGATCCACATAAAAATGATAATGAATTTACTCCTAATTCATATAAAAGGTATACAGCTCGTGCCTATCAATTGAAAATTGAAAATTTGGCTGAAATTATTAATGACATTTCTCCGGATATTATCGGCTTGGCTGAAGTTGAAAACATTAGAACTTTAAATTTATTGTCAGAATTATTGAAATATCAATTTTACTGGAAAATAATTTTGATTGAGTGTGATGATGTGCGGGGAATTGATGTTGCGTTGATGTATCGTTCGGATAAATTCAATTTAGTTGATACGGTAAGTCATAAAATTAATTTAAATTCATATAGACCGACACGAGATATTTTAGAAGTAAATTTGGAGACGGATTCAGAAAATATTTTCACAGTTTTAGTAAATCATTGGCCATCAAGATATGGCGGACAAAAGAAATCCGAACCACATAGGATCACCGCAGCTGAAACATTAAAAAATATTGTTAAAAAAATTCAGACAAAATCACCAAATAGAGATATTATTGTTACGGGTGATTTTAACGATACATTTTCCGACAGATCATTTCAAGAAATTCTTGATGCAAAAAAAGATTTCAATAACAAAAATTCCTTAGTTGATCCATTAGCAAATATAAATAAAGGAACTAATTACTATCATGGAAAGTGGTCTTTACTGGATCATTTTTTATTGAATGCCAATTTGAATGATAATAAAAATGTAAATTACAAAACAAATTCTGCAATAATTTACAAGTCAGATAAACTCATCGAAGGAGAAACAAAATATTTTTCCGGATTTCCATTTCGGTTTTATAATATTAACAGGATCAATAGTGGCTATTCTGATCATCTACCGATTGTTATGGTTTTGGAGGAATGAGAAAGATTTACCATTAGGAAAACAATGAATGCACAAAACACACAAGAAAAATTTAAAGCAAGTTACAAAAAACTATAATTAATTCTTTGCATTCTTTCTTGACTTTGCGAACTCTACGTGAAATCTCACCAGTGAAATACCGAAATAAATTTACCCAATTTTATCATTGAACTAAAATTATAAATTTGTTATCTTATTAAGTTTGAAAAATTGAAAAAAATATCAAGGGAGAAAAAATGTTAGGAATTGAAAATAATTTATTTTGGATAGTACCAATTGCATCGGTTGTTGCATTGCTATTTGCTTGGAACTTTTTTCGTCAAATGATGAGAGAGAGCGAGGGAACCGATAGAATGAAACAAATTGCAGAGCATGTCCGTAAAGGTGCGAATGCATATATTCATCAGCAATACAAAATAGTATTTTATGTATTTATGGTTTTAACAGGAATATTTTTATTAATGGCTTGGGTCTTCAATGTTCAAAATCGTTGGGTTCCGTTTGCTTTTTTGACCGGTGGATTTTTCTCGGGTTTTGCCGGTTGGTTAGGAATGAAAACTGCTACTTATGCCTCGGCCAGAACAGCAAATGACGCTAAAAATTCTCTAAACAAGGGATTAAAAGTTGCTTTTCGCAGCGGTGCAGTTATGGGATTGGTCGTAGTTGGTTTGGCAATATTAGATGTTTCAATTTGGTTTATTGTATTAAATATTTTTGTTGACAGTTTTGATCCGGCACATAAATTAGTTATTATTACTACGACAATGTTAACATTCGGAATGGGCGCTTCTACTCAAGCTCTGTTCGCTCGTGTCGGCGGTGGAATTTTCACAAAAGCAGCCGATGTTGGTGCGGATCTTGTTGGAAAAGTTGAAGCTGGAATTCCTGAAGATGATCCAAGAAATCCGGCAACAATTGCAGATAATGTTGGAGACAATGTTGGTGATGTAGCTGGAATGGGAGCAGATCTTTATGAATCTTATACCGGCTCAATTTTAGCAACAGCAGCACTTGGAGCAGCAGCATTTTTACACCATGGATTAGATATTCAACTTAGAGGGGTTCTCGCACCAATGTTGATCGCAGCAGTTGGGGTTATTTTGTCTATCATCGGGATTTATTTAGTTAAAACAAAAGAAAATGCAACTCAAAAAGATCTTTTGAAATCATTAGGGAATGGCGTAAATTGGAGTTCAATTCTAATTGTTATTTGTTCTTTGGGAATTTTATATTTACTTAATCTTCCAAATTATATTGGTATTTGGCTATCTATTGTTATTGGATTATTAGTTGGGATCACTATAGGTAAAAGTACGGAATATTTCACTTCCGCATCATATTCTCCTACAAAAAAAATAGCTGATAATGCTAAATCCGGACCTGCAACACTAATAATTTCAGGAATTGGAACTGGAATGATATCTACAGCAATTCCTGTTAGTGCAGTTGTAGTTGGAACTATTTTGGCTTATATGTTTGCTGCCGGATGGGATTTAGCAAATGTTCACATGGGATTATATGGAATTGGTATCGCAGCAGTTGGAATGCTTTCAACTTTGGGAATAACTTTGGCTACCGATGCATACGGACCAATTGCCGACAATGCTGGTGGAAATGCAGAGATGAGCAATTTAGGTGAAGAGGTTCGAAACAGAACAGATGCATTGGATTCTTTGGGAAATACTACAGCTGCAACAGGAAAAGGATTTGCAATAGGTTCAGCTGCTTTAACCGCTCTTGCATTACTCGCTTCTTATATTGAAGAGATAAAAATCGGATTGGTCAGAATTGGACAAGAAACTTTGACAATAGGAACTGAAACAGTTCAAACAGCAACAGCTTCATTTTCAAATTTTATGGAATATTATAATGTAACTTTAATGAATCCAAAAGTATTGATGGGAATGTTGATCGGCTCGATGATGGCTTTTGTATTCTGTGGATTGACAATGAATGCAGTTGGAAAGGCGGCTGCTAAAATGGTTGATGAAGTCCGCCGTCAGTTCCGTGAAATAAAGGGAATTATGACAGGTGATAGCGAACCTGAATATGCAAAATGCGTAGAAATTTCTACTAAAGGTTCACAAAAAGCAATGATGTTTCCTTCATTATTAGCAATTGCAATGCCAATAATTGTTGGGCTTCTTTTTGGTGTTTCCGGAGTAATGGGACTGTTAGTTGGTGGTTTGGTATCAGGATTTGTTCTCGCTATATTTATGGCAAATGCCGGCGGTGCTTGGGATAATGCGAAAAAATATATTGAAAGTGGAGCGCACGGTGGAAAAGGTTCTGATGCACATAAAGCAGGAGTCATCGGTGACACAGTTGGCGATCCATTCAAAGATACTTCCGGCCCAAGTTTGAATATTTTAATTAAACTTATGAGTATGGTTTCAATCGTAATGGCAGGATTGACCGTTAGTTGGTCATTGTTTTAATAAGATTTCACGTAAAAACGCAAAGAAGGATTATAAATTAATTAGATACCCGAAATTGAATTTTCGGGTATTTTTTTGTTTTATTTTGATGAAATATTTAGTATTCTTTATATGGTTTATTAAAGAAACAAGAGGATAAAATGTTGAAAATAAATAATATCGTAAAAGAATTTTCAAATGTTAAAGCAGTTGATGATGTATCGTTTGAAGTTTCCAAAGGTTCCATCTATGGATTGCTCGGACCTAACGGAGCAGGAAAAACAACAACAATTCGAATGATAATGAATATTATTCAACCTGATTCCGGAAAAATATTTATTGGAAACAGATCGAGTTTGGAAGGAAGTAAATTAAATATTGGATATCTGCCGGAAGAGAGAGGACTTTACCAAAAAGCAAAAGTCAAAGAAACAATCGTTTATTTCGCCACACTCCAAGGATTAGATCACCATATCGCATCTGAAAAAGCCGATCATTGGCTGTCCCGTTTCAATCTAACAAAAAATAAGGACAGTAAAATATCTGAACTTTCACGAGGAAATCAGCAAAAGGTACAATTTATTATTACAGTAATTTCAGATCCAAAATTGATGATACTTGATGAACCATTTTCCGGATTAGATCCAGTGAATCAAAAATTGTTAAAGGAAATATTAAACGAATATAAAAGCAATAATACAACAATAATTTTTTCTACTCATCAGATGGAACAGGTAGAAAATCTTTGTGATTCAATTTGTCTTATAAATAAAGGCAAAGTCATCAAGGAAGGAAACTTGAATAAAATTAAAAACGAATATGGTAAAAATATTATTGAGATAGAATTTCAAAATAATGAAAAGGTTTTACCAAAAGATCTTCTTGTTGAGCAGGAAACATTACAAAATATGATCAGAGGAAAATTGCCGAATTCAATGGTAACAAATGACATAATAAAAAAACTTACAAACAAATATGATATTAAAGGATTCTCCTATTTCAAACCGAAATTAGAACAGATATTTTTAAAGTTAGTTGAAGAGGAAAAAAATGAATAATATAATCAAAATCGCAAAGTGGGAATTATTTAGATACATCCGTTCAAAGGCATTTATTTTAACCTTGATCATTCCGTTTATAATTATAATTATTGCAGGAGTTCCTCAATATTTAGTTATGAATTCCGAACAACCTGTATTGAATGTTGGAGTAATTGATAAAGGAAATTACAAATTTGAACAGATCAAAAAAGAAGTTACAAATGATGAACAAGGAAAAGAGAATGAACAATTTATTTTACAACATTATACCAATGTTGAGGATAATGAAAAAATATTTATTAAAGAATTGATCAAATCAAACATTGAAGATATTGTAATTGTTTTAGAGCCACAATTGATCGATAATGGGAATGTCAAATTTTATCATAGAAATAACATTGGGATTGAGCAAGTTTCAAAAATCGAAAGAATAATTTTCAATGTTGTAAAAAATCAAAGAATAGAAAATTTAAAATTAAA
>LSCC01000011.1 GCA_001577215.1 Fidelibacterota bacterium TCS52 | reverse complement strand
CATATATTTCAGATATCATCGGAAATTCAAGAATATCACCCGGCTTCAATTTAATATTTTTAGAGTTATTTATCATATCAATATTAATAGTTCGCTTTTTATCGTCTTTATATCTGGTAATATTAATTTGTTCAATTTTAATAGCACTACCAAAATTATCATATCTCATTAAAAAATTTGATAATTTCTCGTCTTTTTGAATTGGATATAATCCGGTCTTGTCAGTTGCACCTCTAACAGCTATTGTTTCAGAATAGGGATCGGCTTTTTTAACATTGATAACATCACCGGCTTTTACATAAGGATTATTGCTCATATCATTATGTAATAAATAATCATATCCATTAAGAATAATAGCAGAATCATTTCTAGTTAATTCTACATTATACATTTTTCCCAATTCGTTGATCCCACCACTACTTATAATAATATCAATAACTCTTTCACTTGCCTTTACAGATGTTGCTCCGGGATTTATAACTGCTCCGGTTAAAAATACTTTTACTAATTTCACTTCAACTAATTGAACAAATATTTCAGAATTAATAAATTTATTCTCAAGATTATTTTTTATTTTTTCTTTTCCATCTTTTAAAGATAACCCATCTAAATTAATAGTTGTTAATCCGGGAATATCTACTTTTCCCTCAGGTGAAACGATCATTTCAAAATAAATTGGTTTAGCGCTAATAATGTTTACCGATAGAATATCTCCTGGACCAATTATATATAGAGAATCATTAATTGTTTTATCCAATACTCCCAAATCAACAATACTTTTTTCTAATTGTTTTCTCTTTGCAATTCTAGCATTAATAACATTGTTTGTCTTAAATATCTCTTCTGTCTGCTGATTTTGTTCTTTGGTCTCCTGATTTTTTTGGAAATCAATTCTTCTGACTTGAGAAAATAGTAGCTGTATGAAGAACAAAAATATTACTATACTTACAATTGTTTTAAATAATTTTTTCACTATTTTATTCCTTTTGCAAATCCTAATCTTACAATTTTATTTTTTTTTCTTTTTAATTTTTTTGTAACATTTCGTGTATCAATCACTAATTGTGCATTATCAACAATAAATTGATAATCAATATTTGAATGATCGGTAGTAATAACTACTGCATCAGAATTATTCAACAATTTTTCTGTCAATTCTTTTGACTTTAGATCTTTTTCTCCATCTACTCTAACAACAGGGCAATAAGGATCATGATATTTCACCTTTGCACCCTTTTCAATAAGCAAATTATAAATATCAATAGAAGGTGATTCGCGTAAATCCTTAATATTTTTTTTATATGCCATTCCAATTATTAAAATTGAAGAACCATTAATTGATTTTTTATGATGATTTAATCCATTCGAAACATTTTGAATTACATATTCCGGCATTGCAGTATTGATTTCAGCTGCTAAATCAATAAATTTTGTTTTATAATTAAAACTCTTCATTTTCCAGCTAAGATAATGTGGATCAATAGGAATACAATGCCCGCCTAATCCAGGACCTGGATAAAATTTCATAAATCCAAATGGTTTTGTTGCTGCGGCATCAATTACCTCCCAAACATCTACACCAAGTTTATCACAAACCATAGCCATTTCATTTACCAAACCAATATTTATCATTCTAAATGTGTTTTCCAATAATTTTGTCATTTCAGCTGCTTCTGCACTTGAAACAGGTACAACTTCATCAAAAACCTGATCATATACTTTTTTAGAATATTCGGTACATTTAGGAGTAATTCCTCCCAATACCTTTGGAGTGTTTTTTGTTTTGTAAATTTCATTTCCGGGATCAACTCTTTCAGGTGAAAACGCCAAATAAATATCTTTGCCTACTTTCAATCCTGTCTTTTCCAAAATAGGCGATAAGAATTCTTTTGTCGTACCCGGATAAGTAGTTGACTCCAATACAACTACTAAATCTTTATGCAAATATTTCGTGATCTCTTGCATTGAATTTTGTATAAAAGACATATCAGGGTCTTTTAATTTATTTAATGGAGTTGGGACACAAATACTAATAAAATCAAGATCTTTTATTACACTAAAATCAGTTGTTGCTTTTATATATCCATTTTTAACAGCTTTTTTTAATTCTTCATCATTTACATCACCAATATAGTTTTCGCCGTTTTTTAACTTATTTACTTTACTTTCATCAATATCAATGCCTGTAACTTTAAAATTCTCGTTAGCAAATTCAACAGCTAACGGTAAACCAACATATCCTAATCCGATAACACCAAAATTAACTTTTTTTGTTTCTAACTTTTTTGAAAATTCCATTCATTATCTCCATTTATTATTTTTAATTTTAAAATTAAATTTTTGATCTGCCTGAATTTGCGAATTTAAAACCATATTTACGAATCTCCGATGGTTCATAAATATTACGAGTATCAATAAATATCAATTTATTCATTTTTTTCTTTATCTTTTCTATGTCAAGATTTCTGAATTGGTTCCATTCTGTCATAAGAATTAATCCATCGGTACCTTCAACTGTGTCGTAAATATTCTTTTGATAATTTAGATCAGGGAAATCTACTTTAAAATCTTCCATCGCTATAGGGTCGAAAACTTTTACAGTAGCACCTTCACTTTGAAGCTTTTTGATTACAACTTTCGATGGTGATTCTCTTGTATCATCAGTATTCGGCTTAAATGATAATCCTAAAATAGCAATTGTTTTGCCATTAAGATCAGGTAAAAATGATTTTAATTTTTCCACAACTAATGCTTTTTGTTTTTCATTTACTTTAACAACCGATTCGACTATTTCTGATTTTATTCCCTGTTCCTTAAATATTTCAGTTAAAGCCAATGTATCCTTGGGAAAACAACTTCCGCCATATCCGGGACCTGGATGCAAAAATTTGGAACTAATTCTACCATCCATTCCCATTCCATCTGCAACTACATGAACATCAGCACCGACCTTATCACATAAATTTGCAATTTCATTTATAAAAGTTATTTTTGTTGCTAAGAAAGCATTTGATGCATATTTAACCAATTCAGATGACTCTACATTAGTTAAAACAAATGGATTATTTCTAATATATAATGATTTATATACATCCTTCATTATTTCTTTTGATTTTTCACTTGTTGTACCAACAACTATTCTGTCCGGTATCAAAAAATCTTTAACTGCAGACCCTTCTCTCAAAAATTCTGGATTGGAAACCACATCAAAATCCGTATCATCTTGCTTCTCTTTTTCAATCAATTCATATGTTTTTTTACCTGTTCCCACAGGCACAGTAGATTTATTAACAAAGACCTTATAACTATTTAAATTTTTGGCAAATCTTTTTGCAACTAACCAAACAGCCTTCAAATCTGCTTCTCCACCTTCACCCGGAGGAGTCCCTACTGCAGAAATTATCACTTCTGATTTTTTAATTGATTCATCAATATCAGTTGAAAATTCTAATCTACCAGCTTCCACATTACTATCTACAAGTTCTTTTAATCCCGGCTCATAAATCGGTATTTTCCCATTATTAAGCATTTCAATTTTTTCTTTTTCAATATCAACACAAATAACATTATTACCAAAATCGGCTAATCCTGCTCCAGAAACCAAGCCAACATAACCCGTTCCAACAACACAAATACTTTTCATTTTACCTCCTTTTTTTATTTATATAATATAATAAAATAATCTATAGCATCAAATATTTTTTTAACATTTTAATCTTAAATTTTCGAAGTTTTGATAAACAGCAAAAATGTATTCAAAGGATTTTTAATTCCTAAATTCTCAATTTATAAATCGTTAATTGGTGTTCGAGATTTGTACCTCGCATCCAGTCTCCGTTTTCCATTCCTCTTCGCATTATAAAATCGAGTATTTTCCCTTTTCTTTGCTTAAAATACTAATAATTCGTTTCTCGTCCCATTTCTTCTAATCCACTACGATGTTCAAAATGTGCGATTGATCTGGAAATTATTCCGCTCATATCTTCATGAACTGATTTTGCCGCTAAAACGAGTGCGTTATCTATTGATTTTTCAGTTGAACGCCCATGACATTTTATAACTGTTTTTTCAAATCCAAATACCGGAGCACCACCGTAAGTTTCAAAGTCTGTAATATCTTGTAATTTTTTTATTCCAGTTGCTAACATTACCATTCCCATTTTCCAAAGCATATTATGTTTGAATGCTAACTTCCCTACTTCCTTCATTGAGCCAGCCATTCCTTCAATCGTTTTTATTGCAATATTTCCGGTAATTCCTTCGGTTACGACAACATCAACAAGCCCTTTCATCAAGTCGTTTCCTTCTACATTTCCAAAGAAATTAATATTCGGTATGGATTTAAGTATTTTATAAGTTCTCGACAATACTTCGCCCCCTTTATATTCTTCTGAACCGATATTCAGCAAACCGATCGTAGGTGATTCTATTCCTTTAATCGCTTTTACATAAGCATTTCCCATAAATGCAAAATGAATTACTTCGTGAGTTGAATTATGAACATTCGCACCAACATCTAATATCAACGAAAAAATATCATCTCTTTTTTGCGAATTATGTGTTGGATAAATTGTTGCTAATGCCGTTCTGCGTACACCAATAATTCTATCAATATTCTTTGTTGTTGCCAAAATAACAGCTCCGGTATTACCGGCTGAGATCAGTGCATCACCTTTATTATCTCCAACTATCTTTGCAGCAATTCCAATAGAAGTATTTGGATTTCGCAAAACATCTTTTGGATGATCACCCATCTTTATTTCATCTGCAGCATGTACAATTTGAATTTTATTTTCATCGTGTTTGTACTTTTTCAAATAAGTTGCGATCTTTGTTTCATCTCCAACAAGAATTATTTTAAATTCATTTTTTAAACTTGCTTTACAAGCTCCTTGAACAGCAATTTTAGGTGAATGATCGCCTCCCATCGCATCAAGTACAACTACAATATCTTTATAGTCCTTTTTGTTTAAAATATTATCATTCATTTTCCCTCCTATTGAATAATTATATTTTTTTAAAGTAAATATTATTTTATTAAAAGTGCCTTATTTATATATCTTTTATTCGCATTGTCAACTCGAATAATATATAAACCACTGCTTAATTTATATGCATTCCAATGAAATTCATAGAAACCTTTGTTTATATTCTGTAAATTATATTTATCTACTAATTTCCCTTGAATATTATAAATTGAAATTTTTGTATTGCCAACTTTTGTAATAGGAATCTTTATTGTTAATTCATTATTAAAGGGATTTGGGAAAATTGATAATTGATAATTCTCGGGAATATTTTTTTCATAATCTTCAACTTTGACAACTAAGCCATTCTGCCCATGAGAAGTGTTTATCAAGCCGGGTGAAGGTTCTGCAATAGTAAACTCATCATCTTGATCCCACAATATTGTATCTAATATTGAATTATTTCTACCAATTGATTGATTTGGTGCATTATCGTTCTCTGATACATTTAAAGCAGAGCCAACTGTAAAACTTGCGATGGATCCTTCATAAGAAATTTCATCTACTATCATTCCATTTTTTAATAAACGAATTCCATCAGGAGCTCCATTTTGAATTACATCATTTTCCATACCGGTTGGAGTATAATCCACATTTGGTACATTTGCAGAGCCAATAACAAAAAAATCTAATGTATCCAATCCTAAATCAACAGAAATATTTTTTCCATTAAAACCGACTGGTGCATAAACTGTTTCTGTAGCACCATCAAATAATTGTAAGGAATATGGTGTTAAATTCGTTCCAGACTTACCAACCAATTCAATAAATTCCAAATTATCAGTACCGGGTTGGTCATAATCAAATTCATTAATATAGACATATTCTTCATCGCCTGATGATTTATAATTAAACCACATTCTTCTAACTAATGTTGAATCTAAAACGAATGGATTTTCCTTATCATCTTGATATGGTGCAATCGCATTTGTTCTGTCAAGTTCTGTTTGATCTACAGGATCTTGATAGTGCCATTTATACAACGTCTCCTTCTGAACATCCCAAAAACTCTCATCTGCGACATCATTGTATATCGTATAAAAATAGAACATTGCTCTTGCAATATTTCCCTTTACACTTTCTCTCGGTTCAAAATATTCATCACCACTATTATCTTTTTCAGAATATTCATCAATATTTGAAATTGGTATAGAATATAATGTCTGGCCTAAACGATACCATTTATCTGTTTCGTTGTCATCAATATCAGAAAAAGGACTATTACTTCGAGAAGAATTTACATTATCTTTACTGGGAAATAAGAAATGCATGTCACTTTTCTGTGGCTCTTCACTTGCTCCCTTTGATTGAGGCCAAGAATGTTCACAATTTATTCCTTTTGTATATGCATCATAACTTAGATCTTGTGATGGATCTAATGTAATTGTAAATCCTGTATAAATCCCACTTAGATCATTTCCATCATTATCAATTTGGCTATACATTACATCACGGCAACTATAAGTAACATCATATTCTAAAGTAGTTGTAGTTTTATAGTTTGCAACAACATAATTATATAAATTTGTTTCGACCTGACCGGGAGCAATGATAATTTGATCAACAGAAAATAGATAAGTGGTAATAATTATTATGGTAATAAATATTTTTCGAATTTTTTGTTTTGTCTTATTCATTTTAGATTCCATTTTTCTTTTTTTAAAAGTTTCTTTTTTAATTGTTTATTATTTATTTTAGATTAGGTTCATTTATTTTTGGGTTTGCCGAGTAATTCAAACATATTATTTTTATAAGCTTCAACTCCGGGTTGATCAAATGGATTTACACCTAAATTGTATGCTGAAAGTGCAACTCCAACTTCAAAAATCACTAGCAATTCCATTATATTTTCTTCATCTAATTTTTCGATATGGAAAGTTGAACAAGGAACATCCCCATCGATATGTGCATTAAGTATCCCCTCGTAAGCTTTACTATTCACTGAACTTAATTTCTTTCCGCTCAAGTAATTTAATCCATCTAAATTTTTATTATCAAAAGGAATCTTAATGTCATTTGAATAGTTGTCAATTACTAAAAATGTTTCAAAAATATTGCGTTCACCATCTTGGATCATTTGACCTAAACTATGTAGATCGGTAGTAAAATCAACACTCGTGGGAAAAATACCATTTCCGTTTTTTCCTTCACTTTCACCGTATAATTGTTTCCACCATTCTGCAATGTAATGAATTTGTGGATCCATTGATGCCAATATTTCTATTTTTTTCTTTATTGAATATAGAATACTTCTATTGCTTGCGTATCTAATAGCAATATTTTTTTCATCATTCAGGATCATTGAGTTTTTCAATCCGATTTTTGCACCATTTAATAAAGAATTTATATCCAAACCTGCAGCTATGATCGGTAATAATCCTACCGGAGTTAATACAGAAAATCTCCCTCCTACATTACTTGGAATAACGAATTTTCTGTATCCTTTCTGATCAGCTAACTTTTTCAAAGCGCCTTTTTTTGCATCTGTTGTTGCAATTATCCTATTTATCGCCCTTTTCTCTCCGTACTTTTTTTCAGCAAATTCTCTAATAATTCTAAATGCAATTCCAGGTTCAGTCGTTGTGCCGGATTTCGATATCACATTCACATAAAAATCTTTTTCATTTAATTCATCGATCAATTGGGTTAATTCTAATGGCGATAAATGATGACCGATAAAGCGAATATTATTTTTCGGTTTTAATGTCGAAATAACTGCTTTTGCTCCCAAATAACTTCCACCAATTCCAATACAAACCAGCAGATTATTGCTATTTTTTATTTCATTTCCAACTTTGATCAAATCAGACAATTCATCAATTTTTTGATTTGGTAGATCAAGCCATCCAAGAAATTCATTCCCTTCTCCATTTCTTTTGATCAATAGATTTAATGATTCAATTGTTTTTGGTCTAAATTTATTTAAATTTTTTTGTCTAAATGATGATAAAAGATTACTGTCATCATATTTAATTGACATTATTCCTCCCGAAATAAATTAAAATTAATCAAGTAATAAAATTCTAAAAACCTTTCATTTTGCGAATCGTAATATAAGCATTGTTTATATCTTTAAACTTTTTTTCTGCCATTTTTACCATATCTTCCCCAAGATGTGATACTTTATCCGGATGGTATTTATTGGCCATTTTTTTATATGCGTTTTTGACCTCATCAGAAGAGGCATCTGAAGAAATGTCTAATATTTTATAGGCAGAATCTTTATCTTCTTGATGATACATTGAAAATATTGATTGAAAATCTTGAATGGAAAGTTTAAGAAGAACGGTTATTTTCCTAATTGCATCTTTTTCAGATGAATGCAATT
The DNA here is from genome assembly GCA_001577215.1 of Fidelibacterota bacterium TCS52. Taxonomy (GTDB): domain Bacteria; phylum Fidelibacterota; class Fidelibacteria; order Fidelibacterales; family Fidelibacteraceae; genus TCS52. Next base: position 16,779 of record LSCC01000011.1, on the reverse strand, counting down.
CTCCATCAGCAAGAGCTATCCCAAATAGCAAATGTACAAGTTGTAATCTTGATGCATAATCCATATTATCCGCAATTTGTTGTGATATCTCTTGAATTTCTATCTCTTTTTCTAACACATTTTTTAACATATTCATTAGATCTTGAACTAGATCACGATCTCTTACATTTTGCAATAAATAATTTTTAACATAAGAAATTTCACTTTTACGAATTTTTTTATCAGCTTTAACAACATAGGCAAAAACCACCACTAAACTTACAAAAAAATCACCTTTTTGTGTTTGGCCATACGGATGGAATCGTCTTTTTGTAGAAATTTGTTTAGAAGCTTGAGCACCGATCATTCCTCCTATTATTGCTCCTATCGGGCCTAAAATTACCCAACCAATGCCGGCTCCAATTAACGCTTTATATATTGTTTTCATTATACCTCAATATTTAGTTTTTCAAATATGCACATAAGAGTTATTATATTTCTCATGTTTTACCGTGGTAATTCCAAGGTGTCCCGGATACAATTTCGTATCCTCAGGCAATGTGTAAATATTTTTCAAAATAGTATCCTTCAATATTTTAATATCACCACCCGGAAGATCAGTTCTTCCAATTGAATTTCTAAAAATCGTATCACCACAAAATACAATATCATCTATTTTAAATAATATTCCACCTAAAGTATGACCGGGAGAATTAATTATTTTAAAATTAAATTCACTGATCGTAATTTTATTTTTCCCTTCTAAATCTATATCAATTTCCGGTGTTCCATTGTATTTAATATTATATTTATCTGATATTTTTTTCAAATGATCAAGATTTATCTGTTCTTTACTATTTAAATAAAATGGAATATGATATTTTTCTTTTAATTGATAAACAGATGATATATGATCAATATGACCATGTGTTCCTAAAATTGCTTTAGGAGTCAAATTATTATTACCGATAAATTGATCGATCTTCTTAAAATCATCACCCGGATCAATTATAATAACTTCTTTATTATTATAAATTAAGTAAGTATTTTCCTGGAAAACACCGGTTACAATTTTTTTTACCTTAAACATACATATCCTATAATAATTTTTTAGCTTTTTTGATAATTTTATTTATTAATTTATTTAAATTATTTGGTGGTGATTTTACTCTAATTTTGATATCTGAAATATCAATTTCTACATGATCGCCATTTATCACAGCTTTTGGATTTAACTCTAAAATTTCTTTTAAATTTATATCATGATAATTATTAGAAATGTATTCCACACATTTTTGCATAGAAAAACCCCTTTGAAAATTAAGTGAATGAGCATCACTACCTAAAAGATGGATCCAATTATTTTTTAAATATTTTTTTGAAATGTTTTGTACTTGTTTCCCAAATAATCCTAGAATACTTCCTGTATTTATCTGAAATAAAACACCCATTTTTAATAATTTAACTAATTTATTTCGATCTTTATATAGCCCACTTATCCTTTCAGGATGTGCCAATATTGGTTGATATCCCTCCATAATCAAATCATAAAATATATCCACAAAACTGATTGGTGCTCCCATTAATGAAAATTCAATCAATATATACTTTTTATTATTGTTTATTGAAAAATATGGTAATGATAAATATTTTTTCATATCACGAAAGAACATAATTTCTGAACCAAGTAATAATTCAATTGGAATTTTTTTCTCTTTAATACTTCTTTTTAAAATATTGAATCTTTTTACAATATTTTTTTGTCTTTTTGGTAAATAAGATGGCGTAATTGGTTCAAATTGATGAGGAGCACAAACAACATTTGTAATACCTTGATCAGCAGCTTGTTGAAGCATTTTTATAGAATTTTCTAGGGTTTTGCTGCCATCATCTACACCATAAATAATGTGATTGTGAAAATCGTATATTTTATCTAAATTCTGCATATATCATAATATATTACAATTATAATTAATTAGGAATATATTTATTCAAATTTTTAATTTTTATCTTCTTTGTATTTTTAACGATTCTTTATGTGAAATAATTTTTTCTGTTCTCAGATTTATACCAAATATTCATATTTTCTATATTACCTGAAATATTTGTATTGTTAATTAAAGTACCGCCAAATTTGTATCCTAGCTTTGCAAAAGTAATATTCATTCCAAAAGAAATTCCCCTTGCAATTGTAAAAAATGTTTTTATACCTTTTTTAACTACCTCATTTTCCATTTGATAAAGTAAAAATTGGGCAAAATTATTCCCTCTAAAATCCGGTAATGTAGCGAAATCGGTCATTTCAACATTTTGTCCGTTAAAATCCATTTCCGCAGATGATGCACTAACTAATTTTCCTTCATGAAATATTCCAAAATAGATAATATTATCATCCATTGTCTTTTTAATATATTTTTCATCATAAATTGGAAATGGGTAACTCGCAAAAACGATTTTATATAATTCAGTTAATTGTTTGGCATTTTCATGTTTCAATATCTTATAATTAAATTCATCGGAAATTTTCGGCTCATTTTTCAACTGTTCTTTCTCTTTACATACCGCTAAAACATCATTTAATCGCTTTTTAACATTCGATCCAATAATTGCTCTTTTTTCTATAGGGAATTTGCTCATAAATACGCAATCATTTTTTCCATTATAGAATTTAGGTATTTCTGCCTCTTTTTTATACTCATCATTAAAAAATATTTCAGAATGTTTTTGGGGAATTTTTGTAAATATTTTCCCATATTTATGTTCTTCAGCTAATTTGTTTAATTTATTAATAATAGAACCAACATCTACATTATTTAATTTCATTAAATATACTCTATCACTATGCTTACCATGTTGAATTTTTGAATTACCATATTTTATAACTTCATCAAACATTATTTTACCTAAATTTTTACTATTGGGAATAAACAGAATAAAATATTTTTTTTTAATCTCTTTTTGTCATTCTTTCTGTATCTTCGGGAACTAAAGAAATACCTTCATCTTGACTTTCTAATATTTTTACAATTCCTACACTTGATAATTCTTCTTTCCCCTCTAATTTTAATTGTAAATGACAATTTTCACAATCACGATCACAGAAAAAACCTTCATAAGAATCAGGTTCTTTATATGATGTAATAATTCCTTCGTAATTTCTTAATATTACCTTATTTGTTGACCAAGATATGATATAATTTGGCATAATTGGGATTTTTCCACCACCGCCGGGAGCATCAATCACATAAGTTGGAACTGCAAGTCCGGAAGTATGTCCAATCATACTTTCAATTATTTCAATACCTTTACTTACTGGTGTACGAAAATGAGCAAGTCCTTCGGTCAAATCACATTGATATAAATAATATGGTCTAACACGATTTTGTAACAATTTATGAGAAAGTGATTTTATTATTCTTGGACAATCATTAACTCCGGCAAGTAATACTGACTGATTCCCTAAAATTATTCCGGCATCAGCTAACATCTTTAATGCTTTTTTTGAAGATGCGGTAATCTCACGCGGATGATTGAAATGAGTATTCAAATATAGTGGTTGATATTTTTTAAGCAATTCAATAAGGTCTTCTGTTATACGATAAGGTAAAACTACCGGCATTCTCGAACCAATCCTGATCATTTCCACATGTGGAATTGCGCTAACTTCAGACAATACCCAATCGAGATAATTATTTGAAAGCATTAAAGGATCACCACCGGATAGCAAAACATCTCTAATTTCAGGATGTTTTTTAATATATTTCACACCTTTTAATATCTCTTTTTTATTCGGAATACTTTCCACATCACCAACTTTACGTTTTCTTGTACAATGACGACAATACATAGAACAAGTATTGCTTATGTTAAATAATACTCTATCGGGATAACGATGGGTCAGATGCGGAACCGGCGAATCTTTATCTTCAGCCAGTGGATCAGCCATATCATATTTTCCAATTACCAATTCACTTGGAGATGGTACTGCTTGAAGATATACCGGATCTTCTTTGTAATTTTCCCTGTCAATAAGCGATAAATAATACGGAGTTACGGACATTGGAAATTTTGTAATGGTATCCTTTAATTTTTTCTCTTCTTTTTCCGGTAAAGCTACATCTAATAGTTTTTCAAATGTTTTTATATCTTTTACAGAATGTTTTAACTGCCACTTCCAATTTTTCCATTGTGTACTAGCCGCATCATCATCAATTTTTCCTGTTATTGTTTTTTGTCTTTTATTGAATATTTTCATCATTTCTCTCTTTTAATATTACCAATTAATTATCTAATTAAATTATTATCATTAAAATGTTTACATTCATTTTAAACAATATTCGCTTTCCAAGCACTATAAGTTACAAAATTCTTTTTAATTAACCAAAAATTTAGAAAAACACCCGATATTCCTATCGAGTGTTTTCATTATTTTTATTAACAAAAGAGCATGTTCCCTTGCTTTCGATAAATTAGATTACTACTTTCTACCAAATACTTAAACGATTTTCTTTTTTTATATACATTTCATTTTTCGGTTGAACATCAAATGCTTCATACCAAGCTTCAATATTGGCAACACCTCCATTAACGCGATATTTTCCCGGGGAATGCGGATCCTCTTTTATTAGTCGTTGAGCTAATTTATCACGAATGTTATTTCTCCATACTTTCGCATAAGATAAGAAAAATCTCTGTTCTGGTGTGAATCCATCTATTTCATCTGGTTTTTCTTTGTCATCAAATGTTTTCATTAATGCATTATATGAAATAATTAATCCACCATAATCTGCAAGATTTTCACCAAGTGTCAATTTTCCATTAACATGAAATGAATCCAATACTGTAAATTCATTGAATTGATCTACAACTACTTGTGCTTTTTTGTCAAATTCTTCTGCATCTTGTTTAGTCCACCAATCATTTAAATTTCCCTCTGAATCAAATTTCCTGCCAGAATCATCATAACCATGTGTCATTTCGTGCCCAATTACAACTCCAATTGCTCCGTAATTTACTGCATCATCTGCATTTTTATAGAAAAACGGTGGTTGTAAAATTGCTGCAGGAAATACAATCTCATTTAATAATGGATGATAATAGGCATTAACTGTTTGAGGATACATTCCCCATTCATCTTTATCTACAGGTTTATCAATTTTATTTATTTGTCTGTTGAACGAATATTCGTTGGCTCTTAAATAATTTTTAACATAAGAATCATCTTCAATTTCAAGTTTAGAATAATCTCTCCATTTGTCAGGATAACCGATCTTTACATTAAATGTACTAAGTTTCTCCAATGCTTTTTCTTTTGTTTCATTTTCCATCCAACCAAGATTTTGAATTCTTTCGCTAAGGATTTCTCCTAAATTAGCCACAAGTTTCAACATTCTTTCTTTAGATTCCGGTGGAAAGTTTTCTTTAACATAGAGTTGGCCAACTGCGAATCCCATTGCTCTATTAGTTGCATTTAATACTCTTCTCCAACGAGGTTTCATTTTGTCTTGACCGGATAACACTTTCCCATAAAAAGCAAAATCTTCATTTTCTATTTCAGCATTAAGATAATTTGCTGTTCGATTTATTAAATTCCACTGTAAATAAATTTTCCAATCATCAATATTAACTTCATTGATCATTTTATTTAATTCTGTAAGAAATTCGGGTGATGCTATATTTAACGCATCAATATTTCCTAATCCAATTTGAGAAAAATATCTTTTCCAATTCAAATTTGGAGTAAGTTCATTTAACTCTTTCATGGTCATTTTATGATCTATATTATTAGGATTTCTTCTTTTCAAACGGCTCATCGATGCTTCTGCCATTTTAGTTTCAATATCCATAATAGTCAATGAATTTTGTGTTGCAACATCATTTTTAAATCCTATCAATTCAAACATTTTTACAATATGTTTTACATATTCATTTCGAATTTCTTTGGACCTTTGAGTATCCTCCAAATAATAATCTCTGTCAGGCAATCCTAATCCCCCTTGATCCAACCAAGTGATCACTATTTCACTATTCTTAAGGTCTTGTTCGGCATCAAAATTAAATGCAGCAGTAATTCCGATAGAATGTAAATGTGCTATCTCATCAATCAGATCATCTGCACTTTTAATACTTTCTATAGCATCAAATTCCTTTTTTAAGGACTCTATACCCTGCTTTTCAATTCTATCAGCATTCATTCCTGAATTATAAAAATCAGCGATTTTCTGTGCATTTGTACCTTTTTTATTTTTTTGTTTGATCAATTTGTTTATCAGTTTTTTCTGATCTTCAATACTTTTATCTCTTAATTCTGTAAAAGCTCCATAATAACTCTTATCTTCCGGTACAGGATTGTTCTTTAACCAATTGGCATTTACATATTGATAAAAATTATCACCAGGATTAATTGTTGTGTCTATATTATTTACATCGATGGCGGGTTCCTCCTTTTGTTTTTCACAGTTTACGAGTAGAACGAATAATACAAAAATTAAAGTAAGCTTTACACTATTTTTCATTATTCTCATTTTATTCTCCTTTTTTTGTTTTGATTTAATTGAATAATATAATACATTATTTAGAAAATAAATAGAAAAATTAAAAAAATAAATCGGTGAATGATCATGTATAAAATTTCATTTTATGTTCCTAAATCTCATCTCGAACAGGTTAAAAATGCACTTTTTGATAAGGGGGCAGGAAAATATAAGAATTATGACAAATGCTCCTGGCAAACACTTGGCAAAGGACAATTCAGACCAATTGAAAATGCCGATCCATACTTAGGAAAGCTAAACAAATTACATAAAGAAGAAGAATACAAGGTAGAATTGATCTGTAAAAATGAAATAATTAAAAATGTAATTGCAGAATTAAAAAAAGTCCATCCTTATGAAGAGATAGCTTATGATGTTGTTGAAGTTATGGATTTTTAGAAATCATTCTCACCTGAAACTTACAATCCAGTTTCTTTAATTATATTAGATATTTTCTCATCATTCATTGTATATCGTCTCCTCAACCGTTTATAAGCAATAACAACCACAGGAATCATAATTATTCCTATAAAACCAAGATAAAAAGTGAATTCGCTGGGACTGTGATGAGATAGAAAATTCATTGCAACAACTAACCATAGAAATATTTGGAAAATCATAAATATTTTATTTTTCCGTCTCTGTTTTCTTAAATATTCTTGTATAAATTCTACATTTATTTCATCTAAAGAATCATACTTCATTTCTTTCAATACCGGGTGAAAATCAAATGGATTTTCCTTTTTATTATTCATATTTACCTTTTTTTATTAAATATTTATACTAAAATGAAATATTAAGATTTGCACCATAAACAAATTCATTATTTACGATATTTACACTTGGCATAAAATTCGTCTTTACTCTTGAATAACTATTTTCATTTTCATTGCTTGGATCTATCATTTTATAAGCAATTAATGACCCGCCGATCAATCCAATTGGACAAACAAATTCATAAAATTCTGTTTTTTTAATATCGACAAGAAAACCAATTCCTGCGGTAAATCCAATTCCAGATGCTCCACCCAATGCCACAATTCCCGTCTCTTTCATTTTAAGATCTCTTCCTTTATTAAATGCATTAAATGAATAATAGCCAAGATTAGTTCCAATTGCAAGAGAAGCAATAATTTCTTTATATCCATCTAAATTTAATAAACTGGTATAAGCAAGTGAGGAAAATAATCCATAAGTAGCTCCCAAGAAATTAAAATTAGCATCTCCTCTCGTAATCTGTTCGTCTTTAAACAAATGTTTATATGATAAATATCCTTCAAGCAATGAACTACCAAAAATAGAAAGAACACGGCCACGCATAAAATTATCGCTATACTCTAAATTTTTCGGCTCTTTTGACAGTAAAGAATGAATAGCAAAACCATTATATGCCCCTAAATATAGTTTACTTGTTGTTGCAAATGCTTGTCCGTCTGTTGGATTCCATTTTTTATACAATTTGTTCCCAAAATAAGTTCCGGCAGGTGTCAGCAACATAGAAGTAGTTCTAAGTATTTTACCTTCCTCATCAAAATTATCCCAATTCTTGAAACCAACTAATGCAGGCAAGATAGACGATGAACCTTTGCCAAGCCAAGTACCACTATATAAAAAATTTGCTTTTCCTTGCGGTAGATCCATATTTTTAGTGTGTTTCCAAGCCAAATAAAAACTTGTAGGAGCCGCCAATAATTCAATTCCAATCATAATATTGTCTTTATTTATTCCTAAAACATAAGGAATATTATAACCATACTCAAACATTCCATAATACATTGCCAATCCAATAAATTCCAATCTTCCTTCTCGTGATAAATTATATCTGCTGTCTTCCGGATTTTCCACTTTTCTCTTAATTGCAATTATATCATCTTCATTTAAATTGCTAGATGTTGAAATAATGTTTAGTATAGTTTTTTCAGATGAAGAAATAACACTATCTTTCATCGCCTCTTTATAGGCATTTTCATAAACAGATCTATCTTTAGCAAATATCAAAACCGGTAAAGACACTATTAGAATAAACATGATTTTTTTCATAATCCCTCCTCCTGTTTTGTTATTTTTATTTCATTTTGATTCATACAAACTATTTTTTCTGCATATTTTATCATACTCACAATATTTACAAACATTTTCATCTATTCTATCAGTAATAAAATATTCACCTCTTTTCATTTTTTCAATTTGTTCAAAATAAAATTCCATAATTCTATAAAGCAGAATATCAGAATTTTTAACTTCTTCACCTTTATCATTTACAAATATAATACTATTTTTTCTGAAAGACGAATTATTTTTTACATCACCAAAGAATTTTGAAAAACCATTTTGCTTTTTCTTTAGTGACCGCAATTTTTCATAAACTAATACAATACTTTTATTTGGATAGAGTTTTTGTAAAGCAAGATAATATAAAATGAATTGTGATGATAACATTTTTCGTGTATTATTTTCATTGACATCTCCGGTTTTATAATCTGTAACCATAATCATATTTTGTTTTTCATCTTGTAAAATTTTGTCAATCCTGATCTTTAAATTAATTTTCCAATTATCATATTCTACTTCACCTTCAAACTTTTTTTCATAATCTTCATAATCAAAATCAGAAAATTTTTCAATATTCCAATCAATTAAATTTACAAAAAGGTTATTTCCATCTACTATTAAATTATCACTAAAATTTTTGTATAAATTATGTAAGATCAAATCGTTTTTCAAATCAATGTTTTCTGTTTGAATTTTTTTTTCAAAAATATTTGCTAATTTTTCAATTGATTTTTTCTTATCATTTTTTGCAATTTTAAATCCACCATTTTTCCCAAATTCTTCCAAAACACTGTGAATTATTTTGCCCATTTCCGCTTTATTCACTTTCACTTCATCGATCGGTTTTAGATGTAATTTATGTCCAAACCAATATCTCATTGGACATTTAAGCAGATCATCCATTGACGTTACGGAAAAAACAAATTTATCATTCTTACATTCAGCAGTTTTTCCGATAAAATGTTTATCTCCAATTCCAAGATAGTCATTGTGTCTGCCAATTAAATTATTGTTTTTATCTGAGATGATCTGCTTTCCACAATATTTTAAATAATGATCTCTTCGAGAATTACTCGAAACCACATTTATTTTCTGAGTTTTGACATATTCCAAAAAAGTTGATGGCTGTAAAACATCACCGGTGACACCTCGTTCCGATGAATAATATTGAACTCCATCACCTAATTTTATCCATTGATTCAAAAGATGAACTTCGCGCTTAAAACGATAATTATTGTCTTGTGTTATAAATGGATTGCTGGCATTTTTCAATGGAAAAGCATTTTCTGTCATTCCCAATACAAATAACTTCTTCGCCTGTAAATGAATCGTATCAAAAAATCCGACAACTTCAAAACCATATTCTTGTTCTTTAAATGTCATTGTTTCTTCTATTAATCGCTCTTTAAACTCTATTGCAAAATCATCAATATTTCCTTTCATTCCCAAAATAGAGTAATTTTTTGAAATCATTTTTGCAATTTTCAAAACTCTTTTTAAAACTTTTAAACTCTGATCATCATCTTTTAAAGCTTCAATTAATTTAAAATTTTCAACAAATTCATTTAATTTTTTATCAATACTAAACAAACTATTTTTTACTTTAATATTTTCTAAAATAAATTGTTTTATTTCATCAAATATTATTTTTTTATCAGGTAATATTTCATCATCAATTTGATAAAAATTTTCAATACCTATTCCCCTCACCCATTTATCAAAAGCAAAATATTCTTCGTTGGGATTCATAAACGGATCTAAAATTACATCTCTTACATCATGCCAATTCTCCTGTGATATCATTAAATTTATTATATTCAAAATAAACTGTGAAATCGGAAATTCAGTTAATGATTTCCCCGCAACAAATCTTAATGGAATTTCATATTCAGAAAAAGTATTTTTTAAAATCGGTAAATATCTATTCATACTTGACACGGTAATCTTCATCTCATCAATTTTATTTTTCCAATTAGGAATTGATAGAATATCATTTGCCAATTGTTCAACTTCTTCATACACTGAATAACAAATTTTACAAACTTGTTCTGATCTCTCTTTTGGTAATTGCACTTCATCCCAAACAGAAATATCATAATTAAAATTATTTTTTGTAGAATTATTTTTAAAATTATCAATAAAATAGAATTTATCAGCTCTCTTGCTTATTTGTTCATACAATTTAAATTTTTCATCGGAGATTTCAAAAACACCATTTACGATCACAACACTTTCGGAAAAATCATAATTTTCCGAAAATAATCTTAAAATATCGGAACTTGTAACCAGTTTTTTTTTGGATTTCAATTTATTAAATTTCCCAACAATTTCCTTATCAGGAAAATTAATCACAGTATTTTTATATTTTTCATTTTCATTTATTGCATCAGACAGCAAACGGATCGTTCCTCGTTTTTCATTTTTTCCAACAATTGAAGAGACGGCAAGGCGCAACAATGATGGAGATAATCTTTTTTTATTTACATCTTGTTCACGAACGATTTTGTTAAGATTTTTTATTTTAATATTTGGAGAAAGTAAATTTTCATTTGATAATTGTCGTTTAATATTCTCAGATTGATATTTTGTATAATTTATTATGAGAATATCTTTCTCTTTTTCTTTCAAAATTGTTTCTTTAATTGCTGACAGATCCATAACAGGTGAGAAATTTGTCATCTCAAACGATTTTTTTTCATCGGGAAATATTTTAGAAAAATATTCATCATTCCATTCTACAGAAACTAGCTCCTTTAAAGCCGAATAATATATTTCTCCTTTTGCTTCAATATTGTATAATTGCTTGACTATCCATTGATATGTCTGTATTTGAATCTTATATTTATCTAAATTATTTTTATCACTATCGGTTTTATAATCTAAAATATACCATTCTTCTTCATATTTATACAGTAGATCAATAATACCGGAAATTTTAAAATACTTATCACCATTATCTATCCAACCGACAACGGGTAATTCCGGATATTGTTCATTACTTTCATCCATTAAGATCCCAAATATATTTTTATTCATTTCCAGATTTCCTTTTTTAAGACCTCACGCAAAGTTCACAAAGATTTATTAAGATCGCAAAGAAGCTTTTCTGTTTCATGATTAATAATATAATCATTTTCTTGACTGTTTAATAGAAATCTTTTGTGTTCATTTATTGTTTTTCATAATCATTTCTAAATTCTCAACCTCTAAACTTCTAAACGCTTTTTTATTTTGTTTTTTTACTTTCTGTTTATACAATGGCCTCTGATATTTGTTCCATCATCTAACTTAATATTTTCTAAATGGATTTTCCAAATATTCTTTTGCTTCTTTAACGGCTTGAGTCGTTTCCTTTGTATCAATCGCTGATTGATAATATTTTTTTGCTTTTTCTCTCTGATCATTCAAATCATAAATTTGCCCGATTTTCAAATAAGATAGCACCTTGAACCATTGAAATTCTAAATTATAATTTTCTATCACGAATAGAAATGATTTTTTTGCATCTTTGTGATTTCCTTTTTTCATATTAAAAACTGCGTTTAAATATTTCTCTCTAATTTTCCAAATTTGCTTACCTTTTCGAGAAATATTCTCGTACGATTTAGAATATTTATCTAACAATTCTTCAGTTTTTTTAATTTCATCCAAATAAATAAGTAATTCAATATATAAAGATTTGAATTCTAAATTATTCGGAAATTGTGTAACTAATTTTTTCCCAATTTTATAAGCTTTTTCATAATTTTTTGTCTCATGAATATGAATTAATAATAAAATTCTACCGGCTTCCCATTTTGCTCCAACACCCTTTTCATAAGCAATAGTCAACTGTTCAATTCCTAATTTTCTTTTCTTATTGGAATTATAGATCCAATCAATCACAGAATAATGATCAGCCATTACCCCGCCATAAAAGTTATAGCTTCCTAATGGCAAAAAAACATCCCAATATTTTGGATTAATTTTATGGGCTTTCTCTATCAAATTAATTGCCTGCCAACTTTCATTAAATGCTTTCATGTAATTACTTTCGGCAAGGTTAATTCTCGCACTCATTCCTTTTAATGAACCATAATAAACTAAATAAACGATTTCATTTGGGTGTTCATCTATTTTATTTTCAAATAAAGGTGAAATCCTTTTTATCTCATTTAATAAAAAAATATTTGCTTTTTTAAATTCGCCGTTAAGCTTGAAAAACTCATATTTTGCGTTCATTAAATAAAAACAACCTAATGGATCATTAGGATATTTTTCTGTGATTTGAAAATATACCTTTTTTGCAGAATCAAATTCAAAATTTGTGAGATAATTTAAACCTATTCCCAACTCATTTTTATATTCAGATGGGAATTGTCCAAATACGATTGATGTGAAAAATAATATTATTAATATTTTAAAGTGTTTCATTTTTTTAATTTACACTACTAACCTTCTAACCCATTAAAATTTCTTATTCCAAATCAGCCAATATTTTCACAACCTTTTCGTGTAGTTCATTAATTTCAGAAACAGAACAATTATAATTATTCACAATCAATGAAAATGTAATTAATTTGCCCGATTTAGAATTGACATATCCGGAATGACTTCTAACTCCATTTATTAAACCTGTCTTTATCTTTGCATTATTTTGAACTTTTGAACCAACACCAAATTTTTTTAAATATCCTAAGTCATTTTTATCACCTGCCGTTGAAAAAGAATTATAGTAAATATCAAAATTCTTTTGTCTGCTCATTATTGATAATAATTTAGATATTATTTGTGTAGTTACTTGATTTGTGCGAGATAAACCGCTTCCATCTTTTAAAGATAATCCCGAAATATCTACACTGTGGTTTTCAAAAAAATCATTTATTACATCTATTCCAGCATCCCAACTGCCTTCTCCATTTTGGTAATAACCAACTGTTTTTAACAATTGTTCTGTATATAAATTCACACTCCATTTATTAGTTATTTTAATTATTTTTTCCAAAGATGGTGAATATGTAATATGAATTATTTTTCTTTCATCATATTTTTTTGGACTTTTTAATTTTTTTCCGGATTTTGCAACCTCAATACCATTATTTTCTAATGATTTAATTAAATATTGAGCAGCAAACAGAGCCGGATCGGGCATTGAACCTTTGATTGAGAATTCTGACTCACCTTGTGGAATAGTTCCTCGTAAAATCGCATTATATTGCTTTGGAGCACAAAAAATATAGCCGTTATCACCGGAACCCTTTTTACCTGTTTTCATATAATTTGTAAATTTTAAATTTTCAATTTTCGGCTCAATTCTAATAACTTTTGCTTTCCCTCCAACTGTTTCATTTGGCTTAAAATATAAATAATATAAATTATCATTTATGCATAATGAACTTGTCCCTGTTCCATAATAATTCCCGAAATCCGTCCAGACCCAATCATCAGGAATCGCCTGTTCCTCAAAAAGCAAGTTATCTGAAATTACACTGCCGGATATTTTTTTTATTCCAATTTTTTTAATCGTTTTCACCCATTCATTCATCAAATTTTCCAATGACAATGAACCCTCAACCTTATCCGATCCCAAAGTAGGATCACCGGAGCCGACAATATAAACATTTCCATTTAATACACTATTATTTAAAATTTCACCATCGTAATACAATTTTGTTTTATATTTGAAATTTTCACCTAAATAATATAATGCTATAGCTGTTGGAATCACTTTTTGGCAAGAAGCCGGAGCAAGTGAAAATTCTGAATTGTGATCTAAAATTACTTTTCCATTCTCCGCATACTCTGCATAAACACTCCATTGACTATGATCTAAAATTTCAGAATTTGCTAATTGTTCAATTTTAATTTGAATTCCATTTGCAAAACAAAATGAGATAATTAAAATGCTTGTAATAATTAACTTAATTAATTTATTATTCATATTTTTAGTGCTCTTTATGATCTTCTTTGTGTTCGTTGTGGTTCGTATTTTTTATTTTAGAGAAACAGTAATCACCAACTTTTCAACTGCCGGTATAATTCTATTTTCTAATTCAGCTATCGGTTCTTTTGAATCATTTATTATTTTCAAATATTTCTCTACTTTCCCTTTAGAAATAGTTTTATTCGATTCCAATTTATCTATTGCTTCCAATCCAATATTAGCAACTTTTGAAATGCTTTTGGATAACGGTTTGATCTCTTTTAATATTGACGAATTGCCAATTATTGGTGCTAATTTCTTGTTATTTACACTTAATTTATTTAACTCATTTACTAAATATTCTTTTGGATTATTTGTAAAATATAGCGAAGATTTTTCTACCTTTGTTGAAGAATAATTTTCAATGTATTCATCGGTAGCTCTTCTTATTTTTCTTGCAACTGAGGCATCAGAATATGAAAAATCAACAACACGAGTTAATGGCGATTGTTGTAAATATCTTTTCTTTTCCCCTCTGGTGTGGTGCCGAGTATAATTTTCTATCGGTTCAACAACATTAATTAAATTTCTTAACGGATTAACATCTTGACCATTTGCCAATCTTCGAATTCCCATTTCCCTATTTTTAATATGAGTAAGACCTATTTCTTCTAAATGGAAATTTATGACCTCAAGACGACGATACATATCATCAATATCTTTTATATATCTTGGCGACCAGAATCTTTCTGCAATTGCTGCGGTCCTCGGCCATATTCTTGTATCAACATTTTCTGATGTTGTAAATTCAGCCCAGCTTGTAACTTCACCACCGAGAATATTTTTTTCAACTTCTGGATTAAGATTTGCATTTTTCATTACAGGATCATTCAAATAATGTCTCTGTGTATTCCAAAATAGATCGATATAATATCCGTTGGATAAAATTGTATTGTAACCTTTCTTAGCGGCTTTGATCATTTCCTTTTTCCCACGCCATGACTGAATTACAATATTATTTGGCATTTGCGGTTGCAAAATTTCATCCCAGCCAACCATCTTCTTATTATATTTTGTCAATATTTTCAAAATCTTCTGATTGAATTTTGTCTGTAATTCATGTTTGTCTTTTATATCATTTTCTTTCATATACTTTTGAACATTTTCGTTTTCTTTCCAATGATTTCCATTATTTTCATCACCACCAATATGAAAATATTCATCAGGAAAAAGTTTAACCATTTCGGCAATAAATTTATCTAAAAATTGATATGTATATTCACTAACCGGATTCATTGCAGGATCTTGAATTCCCCAAGTACGTTCTACAGAATAAACCGTATCCTTGCTTGACAATTCCGGATATCCAACAAACCATGATGTAGTATGACTCGGCATATCAAATTCCGGAATTACTCTTATTCCTCTCACTCTTGCATATTCAATAATTTCTTTAATCTGACTTTGAGTAAAATATAATCCATCAGATCCTTTTTCATGTAATTTGGGAAATACTTTCGATTCAATTCTAAATCCTTGATCTTCACTTAAATGTAAATGTAATACATTCATTTTCACAGCCAACATCGCGTCAATATTCCTCTTTATTACATTTACCGGATAAAAGTGACGGCAAACATCGATCATCAATCCACGCCACGGAAATCTCGGTTTATCTTTTATTTTACAAGTTTGAAAATAATAACCATTTTGATCACTTTTCAATAATTGTAATAATGTTTCAAGTCCATAAATTATTCCATTTTCTTTATTTGCTTTGAGAAAAATTTCATTTTCGGATATTTCTAAAAAATATGATTCATCTGCATTCAATTTTACTTCTCCAAGTTCATCACTAATAATTTTTAATTCAGCAGAATCACATTTGCTCTCTGTGGTAATAAAATCTTGATCAAAAAATAGACCTGTTCTGCCGGATAATCTTCTCAAAAATCTTGTAGAATTAACATAGACCATTTTTCCTGTTTTACCTTCAACTGACAACTTAAAATCTTCATTAATATAATGTTTTTCTTTTAATAAATGCACTTCTTTTGGAATGGGCATTAAATTGACCTTTTTATTATTTTTTGATTGAGAAATACTGACTAATTTTTTTGTATCATTTTTTTCACAATTAAAAAACATTAAAACTATAATTACCATTATTACACCTTTAATTTTCATTTTAGCTCCTTTGTTATAACCCAATTTATTTATATTTTCGTAATCTTGCAAAATATATTCCATTAAATAAAGTTACAATTATTATTTTATTAATAAAATAAATATTTTTATAAAAAAATGTCAAAA
>LSCC01000010.1 GCA_001577215.1 Fidelibacterota bacterium TCS52 | reverse complement strand
GCTAAGCCATTGATTAAATGTTGTTTAGTTCAAATATCCCACTACCCGCGCAATGTTTTATGA
Source organism: Fidelibacterota bacterium TCS52 (assembly GCA_001577215.1). Classification (GTDB taxonomy): domain Bacteria; phylum Fidelibacterota; class Fidelibacteria; order Fidelibacterales; family Fidelibacteraceae; genus TCS52. The sequence continues at coordinate 14,693 of LSCC01000010.1, read as the reverse complement.
CCGCGTGTTATATACAGTTGATTTGTTATAACTTTTCGTAGAGTTCTTGCTTATACTGATTTTTTATTTGTTTGTCTCTTTCTATTGCTACTTTAAAATCATCATTCATTTTATGAAATAAATTAGAGTTAGTGTTCAAAACATAATTGATTTTAAAACCAAAACTTTCAAATATATTAATAACTGATTTTTTTTTATCCATTATATAATAATTGGGGATTTTATTTATTTCCTTATCAATTCTGTATTTTTTTTTAATAACATTCAACAGATTGTTTTTATCGCTATTTTTTTTTAAATATGGGAATATATAATTGTACATAAATAATGAATTTTGAAAAAAATGCAGTTCCATGTTTGCTTCTTGACTAGCTATATTGACTCGATAGAACCATATCGTAATTTTACCAAATGAATATTTATTCACGATTACGTAATTGGGTTTTCCATATTTTTTTTTAAAATATTTTCTTTCATTTTTCTTAAATAGCTGACTATCAGAAAAACCAATATTTCTATCTGTCAATAATGCTTTTTTATTATGAAGATTTGTTAGACTTAAATATGGTTCTAAATCTTTATACTTATTTAATAGGTTTTTATAGTATTGGTCTCTTGGGTAATATGGCTTATTACCTCTGCATATTCTGCATATTTTTGTAATTATATTCATTGACTTCTTTTACTCATAAACAAACTAACTATTCTTCTGTTCAATTGTATACAACATTTGTATAAACACCATGGTTCATACACCACTAATATTGGTATATATGTGTCATGATATTTATTTTCTATATATCTCTCATTAATCATAAATTGCTCATTCTCTTTAACTAATATAAATTAATAATTAAACTTAAACTAAACAAGGATTATTTTTGAAAATAGCAAATAAATTAATTTAGATGTGATTTAGTTTGGCCATTATTGTGCATAACATGAACATATGTGTATTCCTCTAATAATTACATGTTTTTTAAAAAGCTTATTAACTAAACAGAAACGACTTCTTTCACTTCGGGAATTTCTTTCTGCATTGCCTTTTCAATTCCCATTTTCAGTGTCATTGTTGCCATTGGACATCCGCCGCATGCTCCTTTTAATTTCACTTCAACTACATTATCCTCGCGAATTTTCACTAGCTCAACATCGCCGCCATCCATTTGTAAAGATGGTCTAACACTATTTAAAACTTTTTTTACTTTTTCTTGATCTAACATTATTTCTCCTATTTAATTGTTATCTTCTAAAATTGTTATTTTATTTTCTAAAAATGAAGATGTCTTATTCAAAATAATTTCACTCTTCATTTTTACTTCCGGTAAAGCATATTCTAAGAAATATTTCAGTACTTCTTTTTTTCTTTTTGAATATTTTGCATCTTTCAAAAACAGATAAGCAATGATCGTGTCGGTGCTCATTTCTACCAAGCGTCTTGCATGATATGATTGAAAATCTTTATCGTTATTTTCTTTAATAAAATTAATTGCCTCGTTTACAGATGTAACCATTTTTTTTGCTTTTTTATGAAACACTTCAAGTGAATTGAAATCATTATTTTCTTCATATCCATCAATTAGATTTTCAAAAACTCCTTTCATAATTCCACCGATCGCAGCGACCACTTGAAGTTGTGTTGTGCCTTCATAGATATTTGTAATTCTCGCATCTCTAAAATGTCTCTCTGCTTTAAACTCTTTCATATAGCCCGTTCCGCCGTGAATTTGAATTCCATCATTTGCCACCTCATTTGCCATTTCGGAATTATATGCTTTTACCATCGGTGTCAACATATTAGCCAATGCTGTATATTTTTTCAATTCGGCGCGATATTTTTTCTTGTCTTCAGGATATTTTTTAATGTGTTCTTCAATGCCATTTTTCATATCAACAATTACTGCAGTTTCGTATAAAAGGGAACGTCCCGCCTCAATTTTTACTTTCATATTTCCAAGCAATTCACTAACGGCAATGAAATTTTTTATTGATTGTTTGAATTGTTTTCTCTCTTCGGAATATTTTTTTGCTTCACGATATGCAGCTTCTGCTATTCCCAATGCTTGCGCACCAATTCCAATTCTCGCCTCATTCATTAATGACATTACATATTTAATAAGCCCAACCCTTCTTTTTCCAATTAGAAATGCCGGTGCATCATTGAATTGCATTTCACAAGTTGGCGAACCATGTATTCCCAATTTTTTTTCTATTCGGCGAATTTTCATTTTATCATCTCGCTCATAGAGAAACATTGACAAACCTCGACCGTCTTCGCTTCCCTCTTCACTGCGAGCTAGAACTAATGATATTTCACCATTACCATTCGTTATAAATCTTTTTACTCCATTCAAAAACCATTGTCCGGATTCGTCTTGATATGCTTTCACCATTACAGCTTGGAGATCGCTTCCCGCATCGGGTTCGGTCAGTGCCATTGAGGAAGTAACATTTCCGTCACAAAGCATAGGCAAATATTTATCTTTTAACTTCTCATCTGCATACTTATAAATGGTGTCGGCAATATCACTTTGTAAACCAAATATATTCATAAAAGCGGCATCGGCTCGTGAAGTCATTTCAATTGCCATACAATATAAGGTCATTGGACAATTTAATCCGCCATATTTTCTTGGAATTGTAAATCCCATTAAATCCGCTTGTCTCATAGCATCAAGACCTGTCTTGGTTCCGGGAGCATAAATCACCTTTCCGTTTTGGTACTTTACACCAAGTTCGTCCACCTCCACAGCATTCGGTTCAATAACATCACCAGCAATTTTTCCGGTAATATTTAATATTTTCTCGTAGGAATCTTTTGCGTCATCTAAATCTTTTGGCGCATATCCATATTTATTAGATTTTGCAAAATTATCTTCTCTAAATTCAATAATTTTATCTAAGTCAACATGTTTAAAATGAAATACCAGATCATCATTATCTTCAAAAAAATTTGACATGTTTATATCCTTTACCGCATCTATTTTTTTAATGTTTTAAATGTTTTAATTAGTTTTGGAATGACATCATTAAAATCACCAACAATTCCATAGTTTGCTATCTGAAAAATCGGCGCATCTTTATCCGTGTTAATTGCTATTATTCTATTTGAATTACTCATTCCGGCAATGTGTTGAATTTGTCCGGAAATTCCAACTGCGATATATAATTTCGGCTGTACGGTTGTTCCGGTCTGTCCGATTTGATGGTCGGCATTAATAAAATTAGCATCAACAGCAGCACGGGAAGCGCCAACAATTCCACCTAATGTCTTTGCCAATTTGTGAATTAATTTAAAATTTTCTTTTGAGCCAACTCCCATTCCACCGGCAACAATAATCGAAGATGCATTCAAATCAACGTTTTTTTCTATTTTAATAGTTTTTATTATCTCTGTAATAAGAAGCTCTTGTGGAATATCTGTTTTTATATTAACAACTTTCCCTGAATTTGTTTTATCATTTTTTTTGACCTTCATAACGCCGGGTCTTACAGTTGCCATTTGTGGCCTGTGATCCGGACTAACAATTGTAGCAATTATGTTACCGCCAAACGCAGGTCGAATTTGATAAAGTATGTTTTTATAATTTTTAATTTCGCCCTTTTTCTTCTTTTGGTAATCACCAATTTGTAATTCAGTACAATCCGCGGTAAGCCCAACTTTCAATTTTGATGCAATGCGAGGCGCAAGATCTCTTCCATTCACGGTTGCTCCATATAAAACAATTTGAGGTTTACTTTTTTCGACAATCTCACAAACTGTTTTTGTGTATGGAAGGGGCGCATAATTTTTTAATGAAAGATCTTCAGTAGAATAAATTGTGTCGGCTCCATATTGAAAAAGAATTTCATGATGATTTTTTATATTATTACCAATTAAAATTGCGCCACATTTTGCTGATGTTTTTTTTGCTAAATCTTGTGCTTTACCTAATAACTCTAACGAAACATCTGCGATTTTTTCATTTTGTAATTCGATATATACTAACACTTCGTTCATATTTACTTATTACCTTTAATAATATTTTTTCTAGCCGATTATATGTTCTGACATTAATTCAGAAATTAAATTTTTAATACCGCTTGCAGAATTTTCGATATTCTTAAAATTGCCGGTTTCAAGAACAATATTTTCAATTTTTTTCACTTGAGTTGGCGAACCGGTTAATCCGCATCGTTCGGTTTTAGCATTAATATCCTTATGATCCCAATTTTTAATTACGAATGGTTTCTTATTAGATTTTAAATATTCTTCATCATAATCATTTTTTTCAATTAACGAAAGAGCATTTTTATATGTTAATGTTTTCTTAACAGATGGTGGGCGAGGAGTGTTTGCTTCGGCTGTAATTGTTAGCAGAATTGGCAATTTTGTTTTTATAGTTTCAGAACCATGGTCTGTATTTCTGTTTACTGTGATACTATCATTGGTTAATTCAACAATGTCATTAACACAAGTTGCTTGATTGACTTTCAGTTTTTCTGCGGTTTGAGGACCAACTTGAGCCGTATCGCCGTCAATTGCCTGTCTGCCTCCGATTATCAGATCAAATTTTCCGATTTTTTTTATAGCGAGAGATAAAACATAAGAGGTTGCGAGTGTGTCTGCTGCAGCAAATTTTCTATCGGAAAGCAAGATCACATCATCTGCTCCTCGAAATAAAGATTGGCGCAAAACTTCGGCAGCGCTTGGTGGCCCCATTGTAAGAACAGTAATTTTTGCTCCATATTCATCTTTTATTTTTAATGCTTCTTCCAAAGCATTTAAATCTTCCGGATTAAAAATTGTCGGTAATGCGATTCTGTTTACCGTGCCATCCGGCTTCATTGCATCACCTGTTATGTTTTTTGTGTCCGGAACTTGTTTTGCTAATACTATGATATTATACGACACATTTCCCCCAATTTTAACTCATATATTACGATTTTCTTTTTGAAAACACAAAAAAAAATGATAAATTTATATAAATGATGTTATAGGAAACAATCTGGAAATATCAATTGAATAAAGTAGAAAAGATTAGATTAAAATCACATAATGAGTTAACTGTCGGGAGAAATATATATTATTGTAAGAAGATATCTTCTACAAATACCGTAATGTTAGAAAATAAAGATGGGTTATTTTCAAGTGGAGACATTTTAATTGCTGATACCCAAACTGATGGAGTCGGCAGATATAATAGAAAATGGCACTCTGAGAAAGGTGGTTTATATTTTTCAATTTTGTTTCAACAAATTGATGATCTGCAAAAATTCTATAGATTTATTGTTTTAATTGCTTTAGCTGTGAAAGAGGAACTGGAAAAATTGACCAATGATTTCGCGAATCTTACAATTAAATGGCCGAACGATATTTATTATAAAGATAAAAAAATATGCGGAATACTTACCCAAACGAAAATCAAAGGTGAAAATATCAAAGTAGTTATCGGCATTGGTATCAATATTAACAATTCATTCTCGAAAGAGAACATATTTAGAAATCCACCAATTGCCTTAAAAGAGATTGTTTATAAACGAAGTAATATATTTAATATTTTTCAATCTCTAAATAATAAAATCAATTATTATTATGATGAATATAACAAAGACAATTTCCACAAATATTTATTGCGTCTGAATAAAAGCATATATAACAGGAATAAAAAAATTAAATTTACTAAGGACGGTAAAACTATTTTTGTGCGACCTTTAGAATTTGCGCAGAATGGTTATTTAATTTGTGAAGTTAATGGAAAGAAAGAATTATTTTCAATTGGTGAAATTGAATAAATTGTTATTCGCCTGTTCTACTATCCGTTCATTTTCCTTAAAAAGTCCTTATTTGTTTTTGAATTAGATAATTTCCCAATTAAAAATTCCATTGCTTCTATAGGACTCATTTCGTTTAATAGTTTTCTTAGTATCCAAGTTCTTGCCAATTCTGATTTTGTCATTAAAAGCTCTTCTTTTCTTGTTCCCGATCGATTGACATCAATGGAAGGATAAACACGACGGTCTGTTAATCTTCTATCAAGAACCAATTCCATATTACCGGTGCCTTTAAATTCTTCAAAAATTACATCGTCCATTTTGCTGCCGGTATCTATTAATGCTGTTGCGATTATTGTTAAACTACCGCCACCTTCAATGTTGCGAGCCGACCCGAAAAAGCGTTTTGGTCTATGTAGGGCATTACTGTCAATTCCACCGGAGAGAATTTTTCCGGAATGAGGAACAATCGAGTTGTACGCTCTCCCCAATCTTGTGATACTATCGAGTAAAATAACAACATTTTTGCCATATTCTACTATTCGCTTAGCTTTTGATAAAACCATTTCTGCTACTTGTACATGATTTTCAGGCGGTTCGTCAAAAGTTGAACTGATAACTTCGGCATGCACATGTCTTTGCATGTCAGTTACCTCTTCAGGGCGTTCATCGATAAGTAAAACAATCAGGGTTGTATCCGGATGATTAGACAAAATGCTGTTTGCTATTTGCTGTAAAAGAGTTGTCTTGCCTGTTTTGGGCTGAGCTACGATTAGACCTCTTTGACCCCTTCCAATTGGTGTTAGCAAATCCATGATTCGCATGGAATAATTTTTTTGTTTGGTCTCCAAATGTAAATGTTCTTCCGGATATAAAGGTACCAAATTATCAAAAGGTAAATGGATTTTTGCCTTATCGGGACCTTGATCGTTAATAGACAATACCTTAAGCAGAGAGAAAAATTTTTCACTATTCTGTGGTGGTCTCGCCTCACCAGATATAATGTGACCGCTTTTTAATAAAAATTTTTTAATTTGCGAAGCAGAAATATAAGTATCATATTCATTTTGTAAATAATTGTTTTTGGCATTTCGAATAAATCCGAAACCATCTTTTAATACCTCTAATACACCATGTACAAAAACTTTTCCTTTTAATTCGACCTCTGCTTCTAATATTTGATAGATCAGATCGTGTTTATTCATATTGCGCATACCGGTAACATATAATTTTTTACCAAGTTGCTTTAAAACAGTACTTTTAAATTTTTGTAATTCTGAAATAGAATGAAATTGTTTTTCCATGTTATTTTGATTTGAGTTTGCCATACCCTCTTCCATTTTTTATATTGACTTGTGCTTTTATTTTACAATAATTATTTATTGCACTTTGTTATTAAGCTTTATTTTGAAATTGATATGTAATTATAATTAAGTTTAATTGATTTGTCAAGAATAATCTTTTTTATTTTGGAATTAATAAAAAAATTAATATATTTCAATTGTCTTTGGGGTAGGGAGAATTTCCCTTCCGGCGGTTAAAGCCCGCGAGTTCCGAATAATCGGAATTGAGATCGTGAAATTCGGTCGCCGACGGTTATAGTCCGGATGAGAAAAGATCAGCAATTTATGCTCCAAAGATCATATTTGGAGTTTTTTTTATGAAAAATGAAAATAAATATATGTTGCGAGCACTGGAACTTGCAAAACGTGGAGTTGGGAAAGTTAGCCCAAACCCTGCAGTTGGTGCGATAATTGTAAAAAACAATAAAATAATAGGTGAAGGATTTCATAATTATTATGGTGGAAAACATGCAGAAGTTGAAGCAATAGAGAATGCAACCGAAAGTGTGGAAAATTCTACAATGTTTGTTACACTAGAACCATGTAATCATTATGGACAAACACCTCCCTGCACCGAAAGAATTATAAAAGAAAAAATAAAAAAAGTAATAGTTGCAATGGAAGACCCAAACCCCAAAATGTCCGGAAGGTCAATAAAAATTTTTCAAGAAAATGGAATTGAAGTAAAAAAAGGAATACTTGAATCAGATACACGAAAAATTAACCAGCCGTATATAAAGGCAACCAAACTCAAATTGCCATACATTATTTTAAAATCAGCATTGAGTTTAGATGGATTTATTGCAGATAATAACGGAAATTCTAAATGGATAAGCAATGCAAAATCGAGAAAATTGGTTCACAAATGGCGAGCAGATTACGATGCAATTATGGTAGGAATTGGAACTGTGATGAAAGACGATCCAATGCTTACGGTAAGAGAAGTTAGTGGAGAAAATCCAACGAGAATTGTTTATGATCCTTCTATTTCACTTATCGAAAATTTACAAATTGTAAAAACTGCAAACAAAATTAAAACAATTGTAATCACAAATAACAAATTATCGAAAGAATATAAAGAAATGTGCAAAATAAATAATATTGAAATATTGGAAATGGAAAAAAACACAGGAAAAGGGTGGCAAAGAGTGCTTAAGATACTAACACAAAAAAATATTCAATCAATAATGGTAGAGGGCGGTGGAAAATTGCAATCGCAATTATTGAAAGATGTTTTAGTCGATAGAATTGATCTTTTTTATTCGACAAAAGTATTTGGAAGTGGAGTTTCTATGATGAAATTTAAAATAAACAAAGTTGAAAATTCTAACATATTCAAAGAAACAAAATGGGAGATAATTGAAGACAATATTTTGTTTAGTGGAATACTAAAAGAATATTAACGCATATTCAATTGAAAAAAAGAGGACGAGTCAAATGTTTACAGGATTGATTGAAGAGATTGGCATAATAGAAAATTTAGCCAGACAACAAGATAAAATTAACTTGACAATCAAAGCAAAAAAGATTTTAACGGATTCAAAAGTTGATGATTCAATTTCAATAAATGGAATTTGTTTGACTATCATTGATATAAAAACGAATTCGTTTACAGCTCAAGCGGTAAAAGAGACAATGGGGAAAAGTACTGTTTTAAATTGGCAGAATGGTGATTTTGTCAATTTAGAACGAGCAATGAAAATAAACGATAGATTGGGTGGACACATTGTTCAGGGACATATTGACGGAATTGGAACCATAGAAAAAATAACAAAATTGTCAGAAACCGTGGAGCTGAAAATAATTTTACCACAAGGAACAAAAACTCATACAATTGAAAAGGGAAGCATTGCGGTTGATGGGATCTCTTTAACAATTGCAGAAAAAACAGACAATAGAATTTTGGTAGCGGTGATTCCACACACATTAAATAATACAATTTTAAAGCATAAAAAAGTTAAAGATAAGGTGAATATTGAATTTGACTTTATTGCAAAATATATACAAAATTATATTGATGGAATGCAAAAACCATTGACCGAATCAAAATTAAAATCATGGGGATATGATAAATGAGTAAGAAAATTGAAATAAATTCAGTTAAAGAGGCAATCGAAGATCTGCGACAGGGGAAAATGATAATTGTTGTAGACAATCCGGACAGAGAAAATGAAGGTGATATAATTCAAGTAGCGGAAAAAGTAACACCAGCATCGGTCAACTTTGCGGTTAAAAATGCTCGTGGATTACTTTGTACCGCTATCGACCACAACACAGCCCAAAGGTTAGATCTGAAAAAGATGGTACATGAAAACACATCATTGCACAAAACAAATTTTACAATTAGTGTCGATGCAAAAAAAAATGTAACTACGGGAATTTCAGCCAAAGATAGGTACGAAACGATAAAAACAATTGCGGATCCCAAAACAGTAAAGACCGATTTAGCCAGACCCGGACACATTTTCCCGATCATTGCAAAAAATGGCGGTGTTTTATATCGTACCGGCCATACGGAAGCTTCAACGGACCTGTGTAAATTAGCAGGTTTAAAACCAGTTGCCCTAATGTGTGAAATAATGAATGAAGATGGAACAATGGCGAGAATGCCGCATCTTTCGGAATTTTCACAAAAACACAATTTAAAAATTGTAACAATTGCCGATCTGATTAAATATAGACGAAAAAACGAAAAATTAATTAAGAAAATTTCAGACGTAGATTTTCCAAACGAGTTTGGCGAATTCAAGTTAGCATTATATGAAGAATCAATTAAGGGATTACACCATTTGGCAATCTATAAGGGTGAAATTGATCCTAAAAAACCTATATTGGTAAGAGTGCATAGCGAATGTTTGACAGGTGATGTTTTTGATTCTGTAAGATGTGATTGTGGAGACCAAAAAGATGAGGCAATGCGGATGATAGAAAAGGAAGGCAACGGAATTCTACTTTATTTGCGACAAGAAGGACGTGGAATTGGTTTGAAACATAAGATAAGAGCATACAAATTACAGGATGATGGGCTGGATACCGTTGAGGCAAATCACGAACTGGGATTTAAAACAGATCTGAGAGAATATGGTATTGGAGCACAAATTTTAAAGGCTCTTGGTGTAAAAAAGATGAAACTAATTACAAATAATCCACAAAAAATAGTTGGGCTTTCGGGATATGATCTGGAAGTTGTTGAGAGGGTGCCATTGGTAATTCCGCACAAAAAACACAATAAAAAATATTTGGAAACAAAAAAAGATAAGATGGGGCATTTGATTTAAAAAGACTTGATTTAATAAAGCGAAGCAGAATGGAGTTAAGGGTTTCGGTCAACAAAAAACTTCTATTAACTCCGCCATCGCTTCGCTCATGCAAAGTCAGAAAAAGTAAAAAAAGAAGGAGAAGAAAATGAGAAATTTTGAAGGTAAATTAAACGCAAAAGGATTGAAGGTTGGTGTTGTTGTCAGCAGATTCAATGACATGGTTACTAAAGAATTGCTGAGCGGTGCGAAAGATTGTTGGTTGAGACATGAAGGAATTGATGATAATTTTTCAACTATTTGGGTACCGGGAGCTTTTGAAATTCCGTTAACTGCACAAATTTTAGCGGAAAAAAAACAATATGATGTTATTATTTGTCTTGGTGCGATTATACGAGGTTCAACACCGCATTTTGATTTTATCGCCAGCGAAGTATCAAAAGGAATTGCAAATGTATCATTGAAAAACAATAAACCGGTAATTTTCGGTGTGATCACTACAGATACGATTGAACAGGCATTAGAACGAGCCGGAACAAAATCCGGAAATAAGGGCTGGGACGCAGTGATGAATGCGATTGAAATGGGAAATTTATTGAAAAAAATTAAATAAACAAGAGAAGTGCGATGAAAACAATTACTTTTGGCAATAAACAATTGATGCCAAGTAAAATCGTCTGTGTAGGCATGAATTATGCCGAACATATTAAAGAACTGAATAGCAAAGCACCTTCGAAATTAGTAATTTTTAATAAACCAAATTCAGCAATTAGTGATAAGCTTTTTTATATTAATGATAATGTGCGATATGAGAGTGAAATTAGTTTTTTGATCAATAACAATAAAATTGATGGTGTCGGTTTTGGACTTGACTTAACAAAAGCCGACGAACAAATTAGTTTGAAAAACAATGGTCATCCTTGGGAGCGGTCAAAGAGCTTTAATCGGTCGGCAGTTTTTAGTGAATTTGTAGAGCTTAATGGTGATATTACCAAATTGAAACTTCAACTTTTTATAAATGATCAGTTAGTCCAGAACGGAAATCATGAGTTGATGATTCATAAACCACAAGAAATTATTAAAAATGTAAAAGGATTTATGGATTTTGAAAACGGTGATATCATAATGACCGGAACCCCAAAAGGTGTCGGATATTATAAAAAAAATGATGAGTTTGTTGGAAAAATTTATTCGGGTAACGACTTGTTAATTAATAAAAAGTGGATTGTTAAATAACAAATGTCAAGAATTTTGTTAATAAATAAAATTCAAGAACTGCAAAAAAGTGAAGTAAAAAAGACAATCACAAAAAAGATTTCTGATTTTAAAAAAGTAGGCAACTCCTCAGACAATGCAATATTTAAAGAATTGTGTTTTTGTCTTTTGACAGCAAATTATGATGCGAAAAAAGCGATAACAATTCAAGAAAAAATGGACGATATTTTCCTAAAATCAGATCTTGAGCTTATAAGAGAAAACCTTAAATTATTTGGACATAGATTTCCAAATGTTAGAGCAAAATATATTCTTTTAGCCCAAAAGTATAAAGATAATATTAAACTGGAAATAAGAAAGAATAAGAACGATCCGCCTAATTTAAGAAAATGGTTCGTGGATAATATTAAAGGATTGGGATTTAAAGAATCAAGCCATTTTTTAAGAAATATAGGATTTTTGGATTACGCAATTTTAGATTTCCATATAATCGACATTTTGGAAAGAAATGAAATTATAACAAGACCCAAAACATTAACCCCTAAAAAATATATTGAAATAGAAGATAAACTAAGAACATTTTCTAAAAAATTAGGGCTACAACTTGGAGTGTTGGATTTTTATTTGTGGTATTTGGAAGTCGGTGAAATTTTGAAGTAAAAAAGACCTGATCTCAAAACACCTTTTAAACAAAGAATTTTAAAATTGGATGTTGCAAAATGCGATATCAAGTTGTTCTAAATGTTCAATAAAGTTCTTTTGTTAATGGAAAATTAATATTAAATTAGTGTATAAACAAAAGGAAAATTTACAGAGGCTAAATTTGTCATCAACAAAAAAGAACAGAAGTTTTTAACAAAAAAAATTTTGAACTTGTTAATAATTTGGAGGAGTAATGGAAAAAATTAGTATGATTTTAAACAAAATTGAGAATAAAAAAGTTGTTTTACCAGAGTTTCAAAGGGAATTTACTTGGAATAAAACGCAAGCAAAAAACCTAATTGGTTCCTTTTTACATAATTATCCTACTGGTGCATTATTATTTTGGATGACAAAAGAAAAAATGGCATTAAAAAATATGCCCGAATTTGAATTTAAAGATTTGGTAGAAGTAATTTTAGATGGGCAACAAAGGCTAACAACATTATATTTTTTAATTAAAGATTCTATTCCACCTTTTTATACTAAAAAAGATATAACCAATGATATTAGAAATCTATATTATAATCTCGAAACAAGAGATTTGGAATACTACAAAAAATTAAAAATGAAAAACAAACCCTTTTGGGTTAAAGTTACTGATTGTTTTAAAAACAATAAAATTGAGCCATTTAATATTGCAGAACAAATTATTGAAAGTGACAATAATTTAAATGAAGATAAATTTCATTATGCAAAAAAATTACTTAAGAATCTTGATGATTTAAAAGAAATACAAAACAAAAGTTATCCAATAATCTATGTCGACGATTCCTCAACTTTAATTGAAGCGTTAACCGTTTTTGACAGGATTAACAGTGCGGGCACTCCACTGACTGATGCTGACATTGCTTTAGCTCATATGTGCAGTAAATGGCCGGATACCAGGAGAAAGTTTAAACAAAAAATTAGAGCACTCAAAAAACAGGGTTTTGAATTTGATTTGAAATTTTTAGTTAGAGGTATGAATGCAGTTATTAACCATAGAGCAGATTATAAACAACTCCATAACAATAACGAAAAAGAACTGAAACATGGCTTTGACAAATTATCAGACATATTGGATTTCTTGATCAATATATTAAAGGGAGCATTTATTTATGGTACAGATGATCTAAATACACCAAATGTGCTGATACCTTTGATAGGTTATTTATCTTTATATGGGCCAACATTTAAAAATGATAAAATTCTTAAAAAATCTTTATATTGGATGTATGCCGCTTTATATCAGAGAAGATTTACATCAAGTGTTGATCAAAAACTAGAAGCAGATTTGAATGCATTGAAAAAAAGTTATACACCTGATATCCCTCCTTTAGATGATTTAATTACTATTTTAGAAGAAGATGTCGGAAGCCCGATAGTTTCTAAAAATAATCTAAACTCAAGAGGTGTTGAACATCCTTTTTATAATATGATGAATATTGTTACAAGATCAAAAGGTGGCGTTGATTGGAGCAATGGTATAAATTTTTCAAAACCTATTGGGAACAAATTTAAAATAGAACGACACCACATTTTTCCGAAATCTTTTTTAAAACAAAATGGCTATGATACGGGTAATGTTCACCATAACAGGTTAGTTCATGAGATAGCTAATCGAGTTCCTTTAACAAAAAAAGCTAATATGGAAATTTTTGATAACCCTCCTGAAAAATATTTGCCAAGTTTAGAAAATAATTATCAAGGAAATTTGGAAAAGTTTTTTATTCCTCAAAATAAAAAATTATGGAAAATCGAGAATTATGTTGAATTTTTAGAAAAAAGAAGAGAATTAATAGCAGAAGGTATTAATGAATTTATGCAGGGGCTTTTGGAAAATTCTGAAACTGAAAATACTGGGTTTTCAATACATGAATTAATTGTAAAAAATGAAAGTCGTGTCCTTGAATTTAAATCTACGATTAGATGGAGCTTGCGAACAGAAAATTATGATAAAAAATTAGAAAAACCCATATTAAAAACTATTTGTGGATTTTTAAATAGTGAAGGGGGAACTTTATTAATAGGGGTAACTGATAATGGAAGTATTTTTGGGATCGAAAAGGATATTAAGCAATTTGGCAACATAGATAAATATCAGTTACATCTATCAAATATAATTTCCAGTAATATTGGTGGCTTTTTTATGTCTTATGTTAATATTAAATTTGAAAATATAAAGAATAAAACGGTATGTAGAATTGATGTGGAAAAAAGCTCTAAACCAGCTTATTATAAAAAAGGTAATGAGGAAAAATTTTATGTAAGGCTAGGGAATTTTACAAAAGAACTACCATTAAGCGAGATTAAATATTATATTGACGAAAACTTTTAACATCAATCAAAATTTTGATGATTAAAACAGAAGACCATTTCATTGAAGTCAACAAAATGGTAGAAAAAACTATTTTTAGTTATAAATTATTTTTCAAAGCAGAAT
>LSCC01000001.1 GCA_001577215.1 Fidelibacterota bacterium TCS52 | reverse complement strand
TTTAGTAACTAACAATAACGAACTTTTTTATTCAGAAAACTGATTTCATAGAAAAATCAATTAACTAGTTAATCAATTCTATCTTTCTCACATAGCCATAAAATTATCTATTTACCTCTTCACCTAAGTCATAAGATCTCCATTTCATTTTATTTGTGTATTATAATTTTTTATTATGAATCTCAGATACTTTTTATTAAATTTTAATAAATTATTGGAAAAAAATTATGAAACATAAAATATTTACTCTCATTTTTAGTTTGTTTATTTTTATTCAGCTATTTGGACAAAATATTGTCATAAAAGGAACTGTTGTTGATTCAACAGACAGTAAACCAATTCAGAGTGTAAATATTTCTATAAAAGATTCGTATATTGGAACAATTACAGATGATAATGGTCATTTTCGTTTGAGCATTGATACCTCAAAAGTAAAGTCGAGAAGTTTGATTATCAGTCATGTGAAGTATAAACTTAAGAAAATAAACTTTGGTGATATTAAAGATAGAGAAAAGATAAAATTAATTGAAAAAGTATTCCAATTTAAGAATATTAGTATTTACGGAAATATAAATGAATTTGAATATAAACAAGAAATTAGAAATGCTGTAACTTCAATTTCCTCTGCTTCATTTGAGGATGTCGGCAATATAGATGTAACGGACGTTCTAAAAAGCGAACAGAGCATACATATCAATGAAAAATTAAACGGTGAAAAAAATATTTCAATTCGAGGAAGCAATAGCGACGAAGTTGTGATTTTATATGATGGAATTCCAATAAATAATAATTATAGTAATAATTCTGATCTATCGCTAATTAATGAAGATATTTTGGATCATATTGATATAATCAAGGGGAATAATGTTGCTTCAATGGGAGCATATAATTCTTCAGCGGTTATAAATTTAGTACCTAAGTACAAACAGGATTATTTAGTTAAATTTAATCAGCAATTTGGTTCATATAATTCAGGAAAATGGAATTTAAATCTACATAAAGATCTATTTGGAGTTAATATGTTCTCCGGAATCGGTAACACATCATCAAAATTAAATTATGTTGATACCACAACAAATTCCGGTATATTAAATACATCTTCAGATATTACAGCAGGATTATCAATACCTTTTGGAAAAACATTTAAAGATAAAAAACAGCATAATATAAAGGCAATTTTTTTACAAAACGAAAGAAAATACGAAAATAGCCAAATTTCAGACACATTGGAAACCGATCAGACATTAATGAACTTAAAATTTCACAAAATTTTTAAAAATATTGGTGAAAGCAGTTTCTATTTTTCAAAACAAAACTCAAATCAGGCACATAGTTGGGTATACAATGACTCTTCTAGAAAAAGAATACTAGAAGATAATACAAATATTTTTCAAGGTGATCATATTTACGATACCGAGAATATTAGTATTTTTCTGGCATATCAAAATAAAAAGTCAAAAATATCAGAAACTTATAATGAAAATACTGAAAATTTTCAAAGAAGCAACAACAATATATCCGGCGGTCTGCAATTTAAAAATAATGACATATCATCTCTATTTGATTTAAAAGATGTACAATTAAGTTTCAAATATGAAAATGTATCTGATTCTAAAATCGAGTTGTCAGATATATCTGCGATTTCCGACTCAATAAAAGATCGCTGGCATGAAAAATCATTCATGATATCAACTTCCTTTATTGGAACACCAAAATACTTTTTATATAAGGTAAATTTTAATTATTTTTCCGGATTTCGCATTCCCTCTCTCCTACAGCAAGTTACAGCTCTTAGATTTCCTATCACAGAAAAAAATAATACTTTATTGACCGAATATAAAAGCAATTTGGAAATTGTAAACACCTTGGCAATTAATAAATTTGACAGCAATATTCTATCTGAAATATTATTTAAATTTTCAATATTTACAAATTCCTATCAAAATAAAATGAGGATGCTGCATTTAAAAGGAAGTTCGGTACAATATTTTGATAATTACAATGATGCTCAAATTTATGGAATTGAAACCTCTGTAACTCCATTATTTGTAAATGGTGTTTGTAAATTAAATTTTTCAGCTTCAAAATATTTTATTGAGAATAAATTGGCATTTCCATTTAAACCAACATCTAAATTAGCAACAGGACTAATAATAGCCCCCAAAATGTTTAATTTTAGCATACAGTTTTTTCACGAATCCGGATCAATGGGACTCTTTGTTAATGAAATAAATAACAATGGAGTATTAATATTAAAAAAAATGGAAATGGATTCATTTAAAAGTTTAGATATTCAACTAAAAAAAGAATTCAAACTGTGGCGTTTTAATACATATATTTCTGTTAGTGGTAAAAATATCTTAAATGATAAGATGGTATTAGAGGGAATTGCACTTAAAGACAGAAGATTTTATTTATCAGGAGGAATTGAATTTAAATGAAAAACAGAGTAAATTCTACAATTATTATTTTAATTTTAGCATTGATATTTACATCTTGTACATCAAATCCCTTTTGGCAAAATAATGAGATCACAGAACCATCAATTACGGGAAAAATTGTTTTAAGCGATAATGAAGATACTCCTGATAGTGTCTATGTTTGGTTAGAAGTATTTAATTTAGGCACTTACACCGATGAAAATGGAAAATTTGAAATAGGAATTCCGCCGGTAGAATCACAAAATAATGGTGAAGGACTTAACGGAGATTATAAACTCTATGTTTGGCTTGCAAATTATGAGATCAGATATTTTGCTATCTCTTTTTCAAATGGTGAATTTTCATCTGTTCAAAGTCATATCGACGAAAATGGTGAATTTCTTGAAAATATAGATCTGAAAAAAATGCTATCTGTTAAAACAACCGTTACTTCTGATAGTATTGATACTGAAATATATGGTAATAATGATATAATCTATGTTAATGTACAATTAACTTCTATTATTAACTCTGAATTATCAATAAAAACCTATACACAATCGCTGCCATTTCCTCATCGAGGGCAAATCCATACATGCATAATTTTAGAATCATTGTCTGATCCTGCGAATAAAAATGTAATTCTTCGTCAGAATGATTGTGATATTGTTACTACTTATTTTTCACCATTTACTCAAATGAATATGAATTATGAGTTTAAAATTGATTCATCAAGCAATTATATTAGACAAATATACAGTAAATATGATATTCAATTTGAGTCGTTTAGTATTTCATCCGGAGATTATAAGGTCTATCCATATATTTTGTTTTTAGACAATTATGTTCCTGATGGATTGGTAAATTCTATCGATGAAGAGCTATTCAATAGTAAGAAAGGATACTATAAAATACCGATAAAAAGAGATGATGCAATAATTACAATTGGTCTTGATTAATTTTGTCATCGAATTACGCTAATTGATCGAAAGTTTTTGTCATCGAATTACGCTAATTGATCGAAAGTTTTTGTCATCGAATTACGTTAATTATACGAATTGCTTTTAGCAACGAACAATAACGAACATTTTTATTTTACATCGGATAAATATTCAACAATCTAATTTTACAGAAAAACCAATTAACTAATTAATCAACAACAAAGTCGCCCTATTTATTTAACTATCACATTCACGATCTTTTTAGGAATTACAATAAACTTAATTATCTTCTTATCGTCTGTATATTTTTTAATTTTCGGATCATTTAAAACTATTTCTTTTATTTTATCACTATCAGCATCAATATTTGCCACAATTTTGGAACGCATTTTTCCATTTACTTGTACCGGATATTCTATGGTGTCTTCAACTAATTTTGATTTATCATAAGTTGGCCATTCACTGAATGTTAGCTCATCATCAATTTTCATCATTGACCATAATTCTTCGGCGATATGAGGAGCAAATGGTGAGAGTAATTTTATGAAATTGGACATCATTTCTTTATTTAATATATTTTCCTTGTATCCAGCATTGATAAAAACCATCATCTGACTTATTGCCGTATTAAACCTTGTTTCTTCTATATGTTCGCCAACAACTTTAACGGTTTTATGGTATTCTTTTTCAAAGTCATCTGTACTTTTTTCATCTTTTATTTTAGAATTGATTTCACCTTCTTCCGTAATATACAATCGCCATATTCTATTTAAAAAGCGATGCGCACCGGCTAATCCATCGGTTGACCAGGGTTTTGGTCTATCTATCGGCCCCATGAACATTTCATAAACTCGTAAAGAGTCGGCACCGTATTCACTTATAATATCATCGGGATTTATAACATTTCCGCGTGATTTACTCATTTTTTCACCATCTGGTCCGAGTATCAATCCCTGATTTAATAATTTCTGAAACGGCTCATCAGTTGAAACAACTCCAATATCATAAAGTACTTTATGCCAAAATCTTGCGTATAATAAATGCAATACCGCATGTTCGGCTCCGCCAATATAAAAGTCAACCGGCATCCAATATTTTTCCTTTTCTTTATCAACTAATTTACTTTCATTAAAAGGATTTATATAGCGTAAATAATACCAGTTAGAACCTGCCCATTGTGGCATTGTATGCGTTTCTCTGAAATACTTTTTACCATCTTTATCTTTAAATTCAACCCATTCACGAATGTTAGCGAGTGGTGATTTTCCATCACCGGCCGGTTTGTATTTTTCAGTTTCAGGAAGTTTAAGCGGTAATTCAGATTCTGATATTGGATACACATTTCCCTCTTCATCTTTATATAATGGAATTGGTTCACCCCAATATCGCTGGCGAGAAAATAACCAATCGCGTAATTTATAGTTTTCAGCTGCTTTTCCCTTTTCATTTTTTTCTAACCAAAGGTTCATTTTATTAATTGCATCTTCTTTATTCAAATCATTAATAAATCCTGAATTAATGTGAATTCCATCACCTTCGTAAGCTTCTTCATCAATTTTATCACCTTTGATCACTTGAGTTATCTGTAAATTGAATTTTTTAGCGAATTCATAATCTCTTTGATCGTGAGCAGGAACTGCCATTATTGCGCCGGTTCCATATCCCCACAAAACATAATCAGCGATCCAAATTGGAATTTTTTCATTATTAACAGGATTTATTGCATATTCGCCTGTAAATATACCTGTTTTTTCTTTTGAGAGTTCTGTTCGATCTAAATCGCTTTTTAATTCAGCTTTTTTCTTATACTTTGCAACTTCATTTTGTTGCTTTTTTGTCGTAATTTTATCAACTAATGGATGTTCGGGAGCTAAAACCATATAAGTTGCACCAAAAAGTGTATCCGAACGAGTAGTGAATACTTCAATTTGCTCTTCACTTTTATCAATTGCAAAGATAACTTTTGCACCTTCGCTCCTACCAATCCAATTTCTTTGCATCTCTTTTACTGATTCCGGCCAGTCCAATTTATCCAATCCTTCAAGCAATCTGTCGGCATATTCGGTTATTTTCAACATCCATTGTTTTAACATCACTCGTTTTACCGGATAATTTCCTCTTTCGCTTTTTCCATTTACGACTTCTTCATTAGCTAATACAGATTTCAAATCTTCACACCACCAAACAGGTGTTTCCGTTTCATATATCAACCCTTTTTTAAATAATTGTAAAAATATCCATTGAGTCCATTTATAGTATTTAGGATCTGTTGTGTTGATTTTTCTATCCCAATCATAAGAGAATCCAAACATTTTCAATTGACGCGTAAAATTTTTAATATTTTTTTCAGTAGTGATCTTTGGATGAGTTCCCGTCTGAATTGCATAAGTTTCAGCAGGTAAACCAAATGCATCAAATCCCATCGGATGCAATACATTATAACCATTCATTCTTTTATATCTGCCGATTATATCGCTTGCCGTATATCCTTCCGGATGTCCAACATGAAGTCCATTTCCCGATGGATACGGAAACATATCGAGTATATAATATTTTGGTTTTGATCTATCAATTTTTGTCTTAAATATTTTATTGGTTTCCCAATATTTTTGCCATTTCCCTTCAATTTTATCGAATGGATATGATGATTTGGACATTATCGCTCCTATTTTCTATAGAATTCATACTCAAATAACATTATAAAAATATAAAATAATATTTAAAAAATCTACAACTAAGTAATTAAAATTTAGTCGGAGCGACAAGATTTGAACTTGCGACCCCTTGAACCCCATTCAAGTGCGCTTCCGGGCTGCGCCACGCTCCGATTTATCTATTTTCAAATAAGAAATCCAAAATGGATTAATTCGGTAAATTTAATTAATTCAATGATTTGTTCAAGTATCAAGTATCTTTATTATACTTTCTAAATTAATTTGAATTTTTCTCAGCAAGTCGTCAATTGATTTATCCGATGATTGATTTTTCGATGTATCAAATTTTAACTTTAACTCATCAGGCTTTTTTTCAGGCTTTATGTCATATTTATTTAGCTTCTTTTTATAAGTGTTATCATCTTTATATTTCTGAATAGTTTTTATTACATCATTTGAAGAGAGTTTATTATCATACAACAAGTGTTTGATCATTTTTATCAATTTTATATCATTTTCTTTATATATTCTATTTCCGGAGCTATTTTTTGCTGGGTTGAGAACAGAAAATTCCGTCTCCCAAAATCTTATTACATATTGTTTTAAATCAGTTATTTTACTGACTTCACTTATTGAGTGATACAATTTTTTAATTTTACTTTGGAAATCCATGATAAATCCCCCTTATTTTTACTTTAAGTATAATACATAACTTGGCAATATACAAGTATAATCGTTATTTACTTAAAGCAATTATAAATATATAATTTTCTATTTTTTAATATTTTCATTTTAAATTTATCTTATTAAGATTTATGACGAAGAATTTTTCCAAATGTTTTATTTGCTCTATTACCATTTTCCAATGCAATTTTACCATTTACAATTACATAATCAATTCCGGTTGGATACTTTCTTGGTCTGGTATAAGTTGCATTGTCAATAACTGTTTTAGGATCAAAAATAACGATATCTGCATATAAATTTTCTTTCAATTCTCCACGTCTTTTTAATTGCATTTTTTTTGCCGGTTGAGAGGTCATTTTCCTAATTGCATTTGGCAGGTTTATTATCTTTTCTTGTCTGACATATTTGCCAAGCATTCTTGGAAACGAACCAAAACCACGAGGATGCGGTTTTCCTGCCGATAATTTGCCATAAGGAGCTCTTGCACTTGCATCTGTACATAAATTAACAAAAGGAGTTGAAACCACTTTCTTTAAATTATTTTCATCCATTGCAAATCCTACAATTTCTGTACTCACCTTGTCACTTATCAGTAATTGTCTTGTAAATTCAATTGGATCAGAATTCGTCAAAATTGCATTAGCTTTAATTGATTTGCCTTCATATTTTTTATTTTCAGTTTTTGAACAATAACTGATAATAATTCTTTCATTTCCACCAATATTTGCATATCTACCTTTAATATATTCAGCTATTTTCTTAAAAGTACTTTTATTCTTCAATCTCTCAATAATATCATCATCGCTTCCCTGTCTTGCCCATATCGGTATAAATGCGCTCAAACCTGTGCTGTAGGCATTATATGGATATCTATCAGCTAAAATTGGAAATCCTTTGTTAATTTCCTTTTGTATCAGATCTAAAAAAATATCAACTTTATGCCAATTTTTTTTATTACACGCTTTTAAATGTGAAATTTCCAATGATACTTCTGCTTTTTTACATATTTCAATAGCTTCTTCAATTGCTTCAATTACTGTATCATCTTCATTTCGCATATGAGTCGCATAAATTCCATTATATTTTGAAACTACTTTACTTAATTCAATTAATTCTTTTGTTGTAGCATAAGATCCGGGAGCATATTCCAAACCTGTTGACAATCCAAGTGCACCTGTTTTCATGTATTCAGCTATTATTTCTTTCATTTTTTTCATCTGTTTTGTAGTTGGTTTCACATCATTTCTTCCAACTACGGTAGCTCTTAGATCACCATGTCCTATTAATGATGCGTAATTTACAGCAGTGCCATTATGTTCAAGTGAAAGAAAAAAATCTTCAATATCTTTCCAATTAGTTTTTATATCATATCTCTTATGCAATTTATTATGAAATTTAGCTATATTTTTTCCTCTTAATGGAAATGGTGATATTCCGCAATTACCCGAAATCTCGGTTGTTATCCCCTGTCGTAATTTACCTTCTGCATAAGGATTGACAAATAATTCTGTATCTGTATGACTATGAATGTCAATAAATCCGGGAGAAATAATTTTCCCCGATGCATCGATGATTTTTCTTGCTTTTTTGGATGATAACTTTCCAATAGCTGTGATTTTTTCTCCTGAAATCCCTATATCTGCCTTGAATCCATCAATTCCTGTTCCATCAATGATCATTCCATTTTTTATAATAATATCAAATTTATTTATCATTTGACACCCCACAGTTAATCCTATTCCTGCATAAAGAGAAGTTTTTATAAATTCCCTACGAGTTATTTTTTTCATAATTTATTTTACATTATTTTTGGTTTGTAATGAATCTTTATGTTGTAGGCTATTATTTTTATTCAGTTCACCATTATTTTTTAAAGAATCAATGGAATCGACAATATCATTATATAAATTAAATAGAGAATCCTGATCGGTATGAATGTTTTTCACATTTTGTCTTATAATTTTATTTTTTTGGTTTATATCAGCTTTTATTCTATTTGTAGAATATTTAATTATATCCATTATTGAGTTCTCTATGAGTGAAAGATCTTTCACCAGCAGATCAAATTCATTTTGTAATCTACTAAACTTATAATGTAAACTATCAATATTAACTTTTACATTTTCCATTTCGCTATTTGTTATTTTTGAATTTGATACAATAACTGTATCTTGAGGGTGACTTGTATAATTTTTATTTTGGGAGACAAAATATTGTAATTGTTGAAATTTTTTATTCAATGAATTCATTTTTTTAAATATTGAACTTGCATTTAAGCTTCTTTGAGCATCTAAACTGCTTATTTCTTTAGTTAATAAATTATATCTGTCTGTTAAATTTATTATTAAAAAGGAATTCTGATCATAATAATATTTCAAACTATCCAATAATATCTCCATTTTGGATATATCACTCTTTAAATCAGAATTTTGCTTAGATATCTTATTCTTTAAATCAGAGTTTTGTTTAGATAACTGATGGATAATATCTTCATTATTTTCATCTATTTTTTTTTCTACATAGGATTTAGATGATATTGAACAACCTATCACAAATAAAAATGTGATTAAAACCATTATTTTTTTTATAAAATTAAATACCAATTATTTAAATCTCCTATTTACAGAATTAGCTGAAATATTTATCATTCTTTCTAAAGATATTTTAGCGTATTTTTTTACCTCATCATTTACGATTACTTGGTTAATTATTTTACCATTATTAAGATTTTCTAATATATTTAATAGTTTTTCTGGTGTATTTTTCGACATTGTTACACATTGATTTCCGTTTTTTGACAGTGATAAAATTTTCTTTTTGGGATACATCTCTTGTAATCTGTTCACCAAATGTTGTTCTGTTCCTACTCCCCAAATAGATCCATCAGGTGAATTATCAATTGCTTGAATTATATGTCCGGTACTTCCGGATTCATCCGAATTTTTAATTACTTCAAAGTTACATTCAGGATGAGAAATTATTTTTATTTTTGGATACTTTTTTCTTAATCTTTGAACATCTTCTAATTTAAATCTTTTATGAACACTACAATAGCCATCCCATAAAATTATTTTTGCATTCAGTATCTCTTCTTTAGAATTTCCGCCTAATTTTTTATTTCTCTTCCAAAGAATAATATTTTTCTTGTCTATTTTTTTTGCTAATGCGGTATTTCCCCCTAAATATTTATCAGGAAAGAAAAATATTTTTTTCCCCCGTTCCATCGCCCAATCAAATATTTTTGATGCATTTGAACTTGTACAAACTGATCCACCATTTTTACCAACAAATGATTTTAAATTAGCTAATGAATTAATGTAGGTAATTGGGATAATTTTTTGTTTTACTATTGAATTTATTTCATTCCAAACTTTTTCTACATTCGGTAGTAAAGCAAAATCAGCTAATGGACAACCGGCTTCCACATCGGGGATAATTACTTTCTGAAAATCAGAACTAATAATATCTGCGCTTTCGGCCATAAAGTTAACACCACAGAAAATGATAAACTCCTTATCTTTATTCTTTGCAGCTTCTTGGCTTAATTTAAAAGAATCACCTCTAATATCGGCAAATTGGATTAGATCATCACTTTCATAATGATGACCCAAAATTATTATTTTATCAGATAGTTTATCCTTTAATTTAGAAATTTTTTCTAATACTTTGATATCGGATTTGATATCCTTAAATGGTTCTACACCATTTTCATATTTTGTTGCATTTCCCATAATTTAATAATCAATTCCTTTTTTTGACAAAACACCTTTTTTAAACGGGTGTTTTATTTCTTTCATCTCAGTTACCAAATCGGCAATTTTTATTATTTTTTTCGTTGCTTTTCTACCGGTTAGGATCAAATTCATATTTTTTGGTTTTTTCTTTAAGAATTCAATAACTTTTTTTTCAGATAAAATTCCTGTTGAAATAGCAACAAAAACCTCATCTAAAATTAGTAATTCATATTTTCCGGAAAGCATTTTTTCTGTTGCAAATTCTAAAGCGTTTACAGCTGCTTTTCTATGTTCGGATTCAGGAATGTCATCACCCATAATTTTACAAAATCCTTTTCCCATCTGATGCAATTCCATATTAGGTACGAGCTTCACTGATTCCATTTCACCATATTTCCAATCACCTTTAATAAATTGCACGATACAAACTTTCCAATTATAACCGA